>WBUH01000014.1 GCA_008933805.1 Bacteroidota bacterium | reverse complement strand
CACCAAAATCCCAGTGGTAGCTCATAGTTCCTGAGCTGATGGTTGATGTGCTGGCAAATACTGCTGCATCTCCGTCACAAAAATCACTTACATCTGCACCTGCAACAGGACGAGGAGCAACAAATATTACCCTGTCAATATCAGGAGCATAACACAAAGTGGTATTTGAGTAGACGCGGATTGTGAATTTGGCAAAGCTGTCAGTGAAAGCTGAACCGGGTTTAAAACGCAACCTTAAGCTTTGTGAGCCGTTAGCAGGAGTAATTGTATAATCAGAAGCAGGAATGGTGAAACCACCTGTTGTTTTAGCACTTGTTGCGCTCAAAGTCCAAGCTGTTCCGTAGTTGGCATTGGTGTAGCCTGTTGGTGCTAACAAGTTAAAGTCAACTGTATCGGGGCTGGCTACAATATCAGGGTCGCCGATATTTCCTGAAAAGAACTGACCGTTAAATTTAGCGCCTTTCATCCACTCTGCCCCCAATGGTGCTGCTTTAACAGTTACTACATAAGGCCCTACATAAGGTTTACCTTTAATCCTTGCTTGGAAAGTGTATGCGCCAGAATTATTGTAGGTTAGTTTTTGAGCAAAAGTAAACTGGGCTGAGTCACCGGGGTTCAATGTACCGGTAAAAGGTTCTACAACTTCAGTACCGCTGTTTACACGGTAAGACATATTAAATCCTGATTGAGCATAAGGTGAACTGTTTTTCACCCATACTTTCACTTCCTCAACTTGCATTTGGCAGTTGCTGGCTCCGGCAAGAGTTAAACGGGTTACGTTGGCATTTACATCTGTTACAAACGCACCTTGGTCAGGTTCAGTCAAGCTGTAATTGTTACCGTTTACGTCTTTCAAAACACCGGTACCTGTTGCACCCTGCCCATCAAGCTGAACAGTTGTAGGGGCCAAATTTCCTGTAGTTACGTTTGCAAATTTAGGGTTGGTATATGAGCCGTTAGCGTCATTACCGGTTCCGCTTTGCCATGATGCGAAATCATTATATACTGATAAGCCTGTAGCCATAAAGTTAGAACTACCAGTTCCGTTCACATAATAACTATTGTAGTTAAACTGAGGAATGCTTGCGTAGTAATAGTAAGCGTAGCGTGTTCCTGAAGGACGGGTTAAAGAGATGATGTTGTTTACAAAAGAGGTACCCGTCATTGAAGTTGTACCACTATACACATACATACCATACAACACAGATGTGTTTGTTGTGGCTAAATCGCTTGAAACAGTGTTGTGGGCAAACTGGATACCGAAGGGGTAGTATGCATATATAAAGTATACTGCTCCGTTATGCTCAATATTATAAATAGCGTTTGAAGCAACTACTGAGTTACTGGCTCCGCTATAGTTATAGTAGCAATAGATACCATAAGTAGTGCTGGTTAATGTGGTCATCGAGGTAAACAAGTTGTGAATCTTGTTTCCGACAATGTTGTTGCGGTAGCAATAGTAGTACATATTGATACCGTAAGTGGTAGTTGAGTTAGTACGGGTAGGACGTGAAATGTCGTTGTTTAATACATCTACTTTACTGTTGTAGTAAATATAGATACCGTATTGGTAAAAGTCTTGGATGATGTTCTTCTCCAAAGTAATAAAACCATCCACGTTTTGTGATTGGGCAGTTACCTGAATACCTACCACAGGTCCGCGGGTTGCACCCGTTCCTTTAATAGTACTGTTTTTTACGGTAATGTACTTAGCCGCATCTCCCAAAGTGGTGTTTGATGAGGTGCTGTTACACATATTAATACCAATGTTGTTGGCAGCAGTTGTGCTGGTGTTATTGGTAATTTCTACAGTACACCCGTCAAGCGTGTTGTAATACGACGCATTCATAAAGTGTACACCCCATGAATAAGTAGTACCCAACGCCTTTATATAAAGGTTGTTGATGGTTACATAATCTGCACCGTTAAAACGCAGCGTGTGCTGTGCTGTTGAGGTAGTGGATGTAAATTGTAGGATTTGTCCGCCACCGTTAATAGTGATTTTGTTGGATGCACTTGCACCGGGGATGGCGTTGGCCACTACTTGCTCGGTATAAGGACCGTTTAGTACAGTTACGTTTACACTGCCGTTTACTCCTGATGAGGACAACGCGTTGAAAAACGACTGGAAGGTGGTGTAATTGGTTGACGATGCTGCGGCATTTTTGTCAATCGTGTAGCTGCCGTTCAGCTGCCCATAAGCCTTTCCGCCCGATAGGGACATAAAAAGGCATAGAAAAAAACAGGCAATAAGGTGCCCGTAAACTAACTTGTAGAAGTTTACCATGTGTTAAATATTAATTAAGCCAATATCAAATTTCAAAAAAATAATCGACTTATTCACAAAATGTTGCCTGTAGAAACAAATTTTTTAGCATTGATAATCAATAACTTACAATTCGATTAAGTTGACGCAGAAAAACAGCATACTAAAGGGCAACTTTACACGTTGGCGAAAGGGCAAAAAAAAACACCCCGTGAAATCACGGGGTGTTTTTATAGAGTATAGTTAATTACTGCTAATTAGCGAGTAACTGAAACTTTTTTGTTAGCTACTTGACCGTTGCTTTCGATTTGTACAGTGTAGAAACCTGCAGCTACGTCAGTTAGATCAACTGAAAGTTTACCATTTACTACATCGCTACCAGAGAAAGTCCTGATAGTTTGACCAACCATGTTGGTGATAGTAATAGTAGCAGTTTCGTTGATAGCTACTGCAAAGTCAACATCAAACTTACCGCTGGTTGGGTTAGGATAGATATTGATACCGTTTTCAAAAGCTACATCAGCAATACCTGTAGTGTTTTCAACAACGTTTACAAGGCGCAAGTGAGGCTCAGATACGTTACCAGAACCATCTACAGCTTGGTAGATTACTTGGTACAAACCAACTTGCAACATGTTTACGTTAGAGCTGATTACTTCAAGTTTACAGTTGTTAGCAAATGGCAACTGGAAGTTTACAGGAGCGTAGTAGTTATCCCAAGTGCTTACACCTACTGAAGGATCGAAAGTCATCCAACGTTGAATGTTAACAGGAGTGCTTATTACCACTGGGCGAACGCGGTCAACAACTTTGATTGTACGAGTCCATACAGTTACGTTACCAGCACCATCAGTACCAGTGTAAACGATGTCATAAGTACCTAATTTAGAGATATCAAAGTTACCGGCGTTGCGGGTAATTTGTACAGTTGGGAAGTAGTTATCAGTACCGGTTACAGCTGGTTCAACGAAGTTAAGGTCGTTAACATCAGCAACCATGTATTGAGTACCTGAAAGTGAAGTAAGAACTGGCTTGATAACATCAGTAACTACATAAGTACGAGTTTTGTTGGTAGCAGTGTTACCTGAACCGTCTTTAGCAGTGTAAGTTACTTTGTAAGTACCGAATACATTTGAGTTAACTGAACCAGATACAACTTGTACAGGTAGAGTACCTTCGAATGCGTCAGTAGCAAAAGTGTTATCGTTGAAAGGAGTTCCAACTTGGATAGTCAAAGGATCGCCACCAGGAGTTTCAACAACTGGAGCTTTAGTATCTACAACGTTAACTGTACGAGTTTCAGTAGCAGTGTTACCGTAAGCATCAGTTACAGTGTATTCTACAGTGTAAGTACCAAGAGCATTAACGTTAACCATGTTGTTAGTAACAATTAGGTTGTCGATGTTTTTAGCACCAGGATTGTCAGTTGCAGTTGCACCTAGGTCAGTGTAAAGAGTACCAGCTTCGTGAGTAATAGTAGCACCACCATTGATAGTGATAACTGGTTTAGTCATATCAGCCAATACAAATACAAACCTTGTACGTTGAGCAGCAGGAATACCTGAACCGTCTTTTACATTGTAAGTTACAACGTAGATACCAGTTTGGTTAATATCAACTTGGTTGTTAGTAACGATTTTAGAAGTTAAGCTACCTTCCCTGTTATCCATTGCAGTTGCACCGGCATCAGTGTAAGTAGAACCAACTTCAACATATACTGAGTCAGAACCCAACATTGTGATAACTGGAGCTTGGTCGTCAAGTTTCAAGTTAACCATGTAGTCTTCAAATTCACCAGCATCGATAGGACCGCAAGGATCTAAAGGACGGCCAGCAAGAGCTACAGCAACACGCATACGTGAAAGACCAGGAGTTACAGCAGATACATCAGGAATAGTGATGGTAGTTGAAAGTACTTTGTTAGTTGAGTTAGTTTCAGAAGCTACAACTTCGCTAGCAGTAAAGTTACCGTCGCGGTCATAGTCAATCCATACTTTCCTGTCAGCAGGGTCAACGTTTTGAGTACGTTCTACTTCTAGAGCGTAAGGGCTACCTATAAATAGATCAGTTGGAGCTACAGATTTAGTGAAATCATCATAACCGTTGCTACCAATACCTGAAAGGTTTTCAAGGGTGTTGATTTTAACACGGTTGTTAGCCATACTTGCGAATGCGTTAGATACGCTAGGCTCGCAGTATTCAATTACACGGATGAAATCAGTTTTAGAACGAGTAGTAGTACCGTTATCGTTTTCAGCTTCGTACTTAACGGTGTAACGACCAGCAGCAGTGAATTTAACTTCAATGTCTTGATCAGTCAAAGTAGAACCGTTTAATAAGGTATAAGTTGAAGGAGTGATAGTCCACTCACCGCTACACCATGCTACTGATTTGTTGTGCAATTTAGTGCTACCGCCAACAGTAAGGATGTTATCATCAGCAGTAAACTCAACCACAGGGTTCATAGTAGTAGTACCAATGTGGAAAGTTTTGTAGGTAGTATCCCAGCCTTCGCAAGACTCAGCAACCATACGAACTACATAAGTTTTAGCTGAAGAGTAGATGAAAGTTGGGTTAGTGAAGTTACCGTTATCTGGGAAATCTTCGTAACCTGAAGGGTAAGCAATGTTAGGATCATAATCAAAAATCCATTGGTAGTCGCTGATATCGCGTGTACCGCTTGATTTGTTAGTGAAACGAACTTCAGTACCTGACAAGCACTCATAAATAGAGTCGTTACGAGTATTAACAACTTCAAAATCAGCAGTCAAAGGACCGTTGTTAAGAGTTTTAGTTTTCCATTTCAATTCAAAACCTTTACCAGAGTAGTAAGGATAGATGTTACGGAATTCAATAGTAGCATAACCTGATTTTGCAAGATAAATCTTGTTAGGATAGCTTGTTACGATACCTGCACCGGCAACGTCACCAATAGTAGCCAACAAAGTACCGTTGGTGTTTTTACCATCGTAAATGTTAACGTGACCATAGTAGTAGAATTGCATATCACCTTCAAACCACATTTCAATCTCTTCAGCATCACAAGCGTTGATGTTAAAGGTACAAGAAACAGCTTGAGCAGGATAGTTACCATCAGCACCACCTTGGTCATACAAAGTACCTTCTGCAAGGCTGCTAGCAGCATCTATACACATAAGGTTCTCAGTTTTACCTGAAGTAGCTGGGTATTCAATAACTACGTAAGAAGGTTTGCAAAGTTTAGTTGCACCGATGATGTTTTCAGCAGTTAAGCACACATCATATTTAGCAGTATCAGTAAAGAATACTGAAAGTTGTTTTTCGAATTCACTACCTGCAACTACAAACCAGAATTTGGTGCTTGCATCAGGAGTGATTTCCCATAGGAAGCTAGTAGGACCAGAAGTTGAGAAATCTTTGAAATCAACAATTTCATCAACTACATAATCTGTAGGTTCTTGTGGAATATAGTTACGGCTTGCCAAGAAGCGAACAGTAGGAGCTACTGTAGGATCAACAACTACTACGTTTTTAGTAACAGTAGCTGAACCACCGCAGTTGGTAGAAATCAAACGTACTTGGTAGTTACCGGCTGAAGGGAACGCGTAAGAGAAGTTAGTGTTGTTACCAACTACGTTACCCAAACCGCCAACTGAAGTTGACCATTTGTGGTTGATGTAACCTACTTTGTTAGCGTTAAGGAAATCAGCAGGTGAACCAGTGAAGATGGTATCAGGAATGAAGAAGTTTGCAGTAGGATTGTTAGCTGCTGCAATAGTTACTTCATAATCCATGGTTTCACCATAACCGTATGAGGTGTTGTTACAACCCATAGCAGCTGAAAACGCATAGTAGTAGTCAATCCTTACACGCATCCTTGTAGTACCGCTTTTTGCAGAACAAGGAATAGTGAAGTTGTTGGTTGCGCTACCTAATGGGTAAGCAATTTGACCAGTGATGGCAATTGCTTCGCTAGCTTCAAAGTTGTTGTTTTGGTTGTAATCAATCCAAGCACCAGCATAAGTAGGATAGCTGTTTGACGCAGTTGTCATTGTGATGCTGTAGTTAGCACCTGGAGAGAATGTTGTAGTTGGGCCTGAGTTCCAAAACCTGTAAGGACCAGTTGAAGGAGAAGAGCTTGTACAGTTGATCTTGTGATCAATTGTTCCCACCTTGATGCGCGAAAACGCAAAACCGTAGTTGTTGTAGCAACTTCCGTTAGCGCCCATATAGTTATGGACAGCGCCGCAATAGGGCGAGGGGTTGGTAACCTGGGCATTTGAACCTACCTGCACGCCTAGCACCATGGCTAGCAGCAGTAAGGCCCGGCTGATTAGGCCGCCCGTGAGTTTAGATTTGGTAAACATAATATTCATAGGTGTAAAAGTGATTAGTTTCTAATGTTAAGTAATGGTTTACAAACGGTATTATTTTGCTAATTTCTTAAAAAAAATATATCAAACAAACTTTTTGAAAAAATTTGACAATTTGTGACTGTGTGTTGACACTGCCCCATAAACTCTACATTCAAAGTAAAGTAAACAATTTGGTAACAACACTAATGCGATTGTAAGTTTTTGGTAATTATAGGGGTTGAATTTTTAAAAAGGCCTGTTTGTAACTGATTTCGGCTTGCAAAGCATGCAAAATATCACCCCCGATTATCACATCAAACGGTATAAGGCCCATTGTTTCATAGGCTGCATGTACATGGCTAAAGTTGATAATACCACAATAAAAGTTGCTGAGTTTTGCCTTTCCCAAGTACAATTCAGGGAAGAGAGCCATCTTAGCCGATATCTTATCCTCACCAATACCGGCAGCCAGGTTATCGTTTACATCCATCATTTCTAATGAGGGGTACATTTTGATTACCTTATCAGAAAACACTGTTTTGGATGCCCCTGTATCTATTAATGCAAAGAAGGTATCATTAAATACTCTGATCTCTGTAAAAATATGAAACCCATCACCCTCCAGTTGCTGGAAGGTGATGGGTAGCTTTATTGAACGTTTCAAAATGTTATACCTATATTATATATGTATATCTTTTTTGTAATGAAACCTTGCTTACAACCTTACGATTATAAAGCACCGATTTCTTTAAGTACTGCGTTCATGCTGCGCACGGCATCAGCGCTGGCAGCAAACTTAGCTTGCTCATCAGCAGTAAGTTTGTAATCTACAATACTTTCCCATCCGCTGCGGCCTACTACTGTAGGAACACCAATACAAATATCGCTTTGGCCGTATTCTCCTTCAAGGTAAACACAGTTAGGAAGTATGCGTTTTTGGTCGCGAACGATGCTCTCAACCAACAATGCTGCTGCGGCTCCGGGAGCATACCATGCTGAAGTACCTAACAATTTGGTAAGTGTAGCACCGCCAACCATAGTCTCAGCAGCTATTTTTTCTAATTCTTCTGCACTTAGGTATTCTGATACAGGGCGACCGTTGTACGAAGCCAAGCGGGTAAGAGGTATCATGGTGGTATCACCGTGGCCACCAATTACTGTAGCTTGTATATCAGCAGTTGAGCCGTTAAGACCCAACCCTAAGTATCCTTTAAAACGGGCACTATCCAAAATACCACCCATACCTATCACACGGTTTTTAGGCAAACCGGTAGCTTTCAATGCCAAATAGGTCATAGTATCCATTGGATTTGATACTACTATTATAATAGCATTGGGAGAGTGTTTCAATACGTTTTCAGAAACTGATTTTACAATGTTGGCGTTGGTGCCAATCAGTTCTTCACGGGTCATACCGGGTTTGCGGGGAATACCTGAGGTAATTACTACAACATCTGAACCTGCTGTTTTACTGTAATCGTTAGTAGTACCACTGATACGGGTTTTCATACCCAACAATGAGGTGGTTTGATAAATATCAAGCGCCTTACCTTCGGCAAAGCCTTCTTTTACGTCCAACAATACTACTTCATCAGCCAACTCGCGGTAGGCAATCACATCGGCAGCGGTAGCACCTACAGCCCCTGCCCCTATTACTGATACTTTTGTCATTCTGCGTTAACGTTTTATGTTTAAGGTTTTATGTTTTCAGTTATTGAGTACGTCCCTTATATTTCAAGCCGCGAATATCGGATTGATTTAGGTATGTTATTAATCCCGTTATCATCTTTCCCGTCTCTTCTGCTACGGCAAAGGTATTATCAAAAGTTTCTTTTGATATATGATTTCTGTCAAAGGCTCTGTATAGTTGAGACTTTACTTCCCCAAGCGAGCCTCTTGCTATACCTAAAAAATTTATAAACTCGTTCTTCCCCGCTCTTTCAAAACCTTCAGCGATATTATCCATAACAGAACCGCTTGCTCTATCAATTTGGTTCTTCAACGCATAATCTTTACTAAAACTATCTTCGTTTGTAAGTTTATAGATAATTACGCACAATTCTCTCGCCTTTACCCAAGCATTAATTTCTTCGATACGCGAAAAACTTGCCATTACAACTAACTTAAAACTTAACTCTTATAACCGAAAACTAAAACACCATTTCCGGCTCCTCACCCGTCATTACTAAGCGGCCTTCGGTTTTGGCTTTTATTTCTTCGTGACTCACACCCGGTGCGCGTTCAATCAACTTGAACCCTTCGGGAGTTACTTCAAACATACCCAAATCGCTCACCACTTTCTTCACACATCCCAACCCTGTAATGGGCAACGTACATTTGCTTAACAGTTTTGATTCGCCTTCCCTGTTGGTATGCTGCATGGCAACAATTATGTTTTTTGCCGAAGCTACTAAATCCATCGCTCCGCCCATACCTTTCACCATCTTACCGGGTATCTTCCAGTTGGCTATATCGCCGTTATCGGCAACTTCCATTGCGCCTAATACTGTTAAATCCACACGACCGGCACGTATCATCCCAAAACTCATCGCCGAATCAAAAAAGCTTGAACCGGGTATAGTGGTGATGGTTTGTTTGCCTGCGTTTATCAAATCAGGGTCTTCATCTCCTTCAAACGGAAAAGGCCCCATGCCCAGCAAGCCGTTTTCTGATTGCAGGGTTACTTTCATCCCTTGGGGAATATAATTTGCTACCAACGTAGGAATACCGATACCAAGATTCACATAGTATCCGTCTTTCAATTCCCTTGCTATACGTTGCGCTATTTGGTTTTTGTCTAACATATCAAAATTTGAATATTTGAAGATGTGCTTATTTAAAAATTAGTTTCCGTTTTTGGATGAGGAAATAATCTTCGATAAAATCTTCATTATTGTTTCTACTTGTTCTAACAATTCTTCTTTAAACGGATAACTGCCTGATTCTTTACAAAGCCTCAAAAAATAATCTGTTTCATCGGCTTCTTTGGCAGCTATCTTCATTTTATGTATAAAATCGGCCTTACTTTCTGCATTCTGAGCTTCACGAACATTTGCCCCTATGCTTGTACCCGATTTTAAAAGCTGGTTAGCAAATACAAATTTTCGCTCTGCTTCCAACTCCTCAGTGAACTTTACAATGTTAAGGGCAAAATCAAACGTAAGTTTCACTATCAGGTTTTCCTTATCGTTTTGCATTGCACTTCTTCATTTTCAAATTCCCAAATCTTCAAATTATCAAATTACCCCCGTTTCCTAACAGTCCTTTGTTCTATGCGTTTTTCGTAATCAGTGCCTTTGAAGATGCGGTTTACGTAAATGCCCGGAGTATGAATAAAGTTAGGGTCTAACTCACCCGGTTCTACCAATTCTTCAACTTCGGCTATGGTAATTTTACCCGCCATCGCCATCAATGGGTTAAAGTTACGGGCAGTATCTTTAAATATCAGGTTACCGTCGGTATCGCCCTTCCATGCTTTTACTATGGCAAAATCACTGTCAAAAGCATACTCCATCAAGTAGGTTTTACTGTTAAACTCGCGGGTTTCTTTGCCTATGGCTACCTCAGTACCCACACCGGCGGGAGTATAGATAGCAGGCATTCCGTAGCCTGCAGCCATACAACGGGTAGCCAAAGTACCTTGGGGCACCAGCTCCACCTCAAGTTCACCGCTTAGTAGCTGACGCTCGAACTCGGCGTTTTCGCCTACGTACGACGAAATCATCTTTTTGACTTGCTTGGTTTTCAGCATCAGTCCGATACCAAAATCATCTACGCCGGCATTGTTACTAATACAAGTAAGGTTTTTAGTGCCTTTGCGCACCAATGCGGCAATGCAATTTTCGGGAATACCGCACAGCCCGAAACCGCCCAGCATCAGCACGGCACCATCGTGTATATCTTTCACCGCCTCATCAGCGTTGGCTACTACTTTGTTCATACGTTTTTTGGAAATACGGGGGCGAAGTTAGTGGTTAATGTGCTAAACTGCCAATGGGAAGATGTACTGATTATAATTGCCTTTTAGAGACATAAGTTATATTTGTGCAGCATGAAGTATTGGCAAGCTAAAAAAACTGCATTTCCGCGCCTTTTTAAGAAGTTTGCCCTTCTTTCCATTGCATTTTCGATGTGGGTTTGGGCGTTCCTGATATTCCGAAACGATTATTTAGGCAGCAGGGTTAAAGACTTAGAAAAAGGCGTTAAGCGTTGCGATTATCAAATCGACACTTTACCCGGAAATTTATTGCAATCACTATACGACGGAATTAAAAACGACTTTTCAATTCGCTATGCTGAAAATGGTGTAATCCATACCGTTAAAAGGGGAAATAGCCCTGCTTTTTTAGAAAAACACCCAAAAGCAACACCCCTTGATGCTACTTCTAACGGCTATTTTTTGACTGCCCCCTTAAAATTATCTTTTACGGATACCGCTAGTACTACTGGCAGAGAATATATACCGGGAATTTCGTTCGAAAAAAAACCAAAAAATCCTTATAAAATGCAGGCACAGCTTATGCTTCCTAAAGACACCCTAACATTTGTGTACCAAAGCATTTTCCATAAAAATAAAGGCTTTTATAAAAGTGAGAGGGAGTTTAGAGAAGCCATTAAAAGCCAAGAGTACGCGCAGCAAGTTTACGAATGGCTGGTATTGCAGCAACCTCGATTTATTAACAGCACAACGGCAGAGTGGTTATTGGCTCTTGCAGGCCATAAACCTCAAAAACAAAGTAAAGAAATTGATTTTACCGAACTATTTTACAACTATGTTGTAGTGCTGGATTCCGGATATGCAACACAATTTTCGTATTCTGAGTTTTTACGAAATATTAATAATACCGAGTTTATCCAGCAACTATACCGCGATGTTTATAATGCTGATAACAATTTTTTTGGTTTTTTTAATACTGCCGAAGAGTTACAAGCTACCCTCTTGAAAAACAAAGTTGAGGAAGAAACAAAGCGCTATCTGATGCGCAAAATTACTAAGCCTGTTGTATTTAAAAATAGCCGAAAACCCTTTAATGATAGTGTTCCTGTGTTTGAGTTTGTTCCGTTTGAACGGTTTAAGGAATTACTAACCCTGCCTGATTATAAAGATAAATTATACGCAGTTTTTAGCCAACGTTATGACCTTGCAAGCAAGCGTGAGTTTGAATATAACTTAAGCGCTGGCGCAAGATATGAAAAAGATGCAGTGGCAATGTATCCTGTAATACGCAAGCAGAAAGAGGATTTTATTCTTGAAATTGCTGAAACAAATAAGGCAAAACTACGACGCAAAAAAATGTTGGGCATTGTAGGGTATAGCTATCTAATCATACTGGTAGGCTTTTTGTTGCGCGATGTAATTATGTTTTACCTCTTACAAGTTGGCAAAGACGAATAAATAAAATCTCTTTAATTATTTATTAAATCAGCTACAATTTTTGCCGAAGAAAGCACCAACGGGATGCCGCCGCCGGGATGAACGCTGCCCCCCACAAAGTACAACCCTTTGATTTGTTTTGAGAAGTTGGGATGGCGGTAAAATGCAGCCATACGTGTGTTGCTGCTGTTGCCGTATAACGAACCGAGATAGCTTTGGGTAATGCTTTCAATCCCGCGAGGGTCGAGTATTTTTTCGGCCACAATGTGTTGTGAAATATCGGTTTTTAATACCCTGTTTATTTTATCAATAATATGCTGCCGTGCTACGGCAATTAATTCGTCCCAGTTTTGACCGTCGATGTGCGGGGTGTTAATCATCACAAACCAGTTTTCACAGCCTTGCGGGGCATCGTCGGGTTTGTATTTGCTTGTAATGTTTATGTACACTGTAGGGTCGTGGTACACTAATTTTTTGGTGAAAAGAAAATCAAATTCAGCCTCGTAGTTTTCACTGAATAAAATATTGTGCAAATCGAGCTTGGGGAATTGCTTATTAATGCCCCAATAGAAAATAAGTGCCGAGGATGAACGCGGCTGGTTAATTATCTTTTTGGGCACTTTAGCATCGGGTAACAGGTGTTTGTAGGTGAAATAAACATCGCAATTACTGATAACGGCATTATAGTCGACGGTCAACGGTCTACTGTCAACAGACTGTTGACTGTTGACTGTGGATTGTGGACTAATTATAATCCCTTTAACCCTAGCACCACTATGCACTATCCTCTCCACCTTGGTATTTAGATGAATTTTAACGCCTGTTTTATTGCACAGGTACAACAACGCCTCTGTAATGCCGTGTATACCTTTGTTGGGGAAATATGCGCCGATACCATACTCCAAATGTGGAATAATGTTTAGTGTGGCCGGTGCTTGGTATGGGTTTGAACCGTTGTAGGTTGCATACCGTTTAAACAATCGGCGGGTGCGGCTATCTTTGAAATACCCGTCAATAACATCCGCCATGGTTGAGAATACACCAATTTTGTGCAGGTTAGCATATCCCGTAAGCGCATCTTTTGAGAAATAAGTACTCAGTTTGTGCAATGATTGCTCTAAAAACAGTCCTTTAGTAATCTCGTATATTTTTTTTGACTGATTTAAGAACGTTATAATGCTTTCTGCATTGTCGCTCGTCTTTTCTCCAATCTCTACAGCAAATTGTTGAGGCTGTGCATGGGCAGTTAATTCTGTACCATCTTCAAAAAAGTAATTGCAGATACTATTTAAACGTGTGTAGGGGAAATTTTGGGTAATATCTTCACCACAAAGGGTAAATAATTCCTCAATATACTGGGGCATGGTGAATAAGGAGGGGCCTGCATCGAACCGATATCCGTTTATTTCAAACGAGGTAGCTTTGCCGCCTGCATACGGATTGGCTTCAAACACTTCTACATCATGTCCGGCTTTTGCCAATCGTATAGCCACTGCTAAACCGCCCAAACCTGCACCAATTACGGCTACCTTCATATCCCTAAGGGTTCGGTTTCTGCTGTAGTTTCTTCGGGTTCTTCTGCTCGCACAAAACGTTTTTGCAGTCGTTCATAAATGGCCACGTTCATCAACAGCAGCAGCATTTTATATAGCGTATCCTCTATGGGTATTGTACCTAAGCGGATGCCTGTATTTTCGATGTCGTTGTATATTACCACGGGCTTTGCAGTCAGTATTCCGTTGATAATAAAAAAGGGAATTAAACACACCAAGTAGGCCATAAAAAACCTGCCCAACCATTGTGCACGGTTCACCACCAACAGCTGCATTAAATAAGCTCCCAGTAAAATAATAGTACTGGCGGTGTATAACCTTCCGTAATTAAAATACAGTGCCACTGCAAGACCAAGGATTAGAATAATCGTTAGCGGCTTGGCTATGTTTTTAAAGTAATCTTTGGGAATGTATGCTATCAAGCATTCGTACACAAATACACACGAGTAAGGCACAGTGAAGAAAAACAGTATTTCTTCGATAGGTAACCCAAAAAATTTTGTGCCTAAAATGTAATTATCGTTAAAACTCCAAACCCGCCAATCGGTAAAAAAATAATCCCAAATAAGAAAGAAAACCGCAACGCTGACAAGTGCGGGAAACAGGTATTTCCACTTTTTATAAAAAGCTACCTTTTTATCAAACGAGAGCAAAAACGGAAAGATAAATGCCCCAATATTTAACAACAGGTATAACGATTTCATCGGGCTATTGCATTATTGGTTAGCTTCAAGTTTTCTAAACTCAGCCAAACACTCCATATACTCTGATTTTTTGAAATAGATGGGCTTAATCTGTCCCAACCATTTCACTTTAGTACCTATACCTTCAGGAAAACTCACTCCTTCGCTAATGTCTAATCCCAGTTTCTCCCATATCACATAATCCCCTTGTGTTTTTGCTTGCGCCACAATGGTTGTGCAACTCAAGTCAAGGTCTTCGGGGCACATTAATACGGGGGCGAGGGTTGTTTTGCCTTCCTTGGGAAGTATCCTGTCAAGTACCATTTTGTATTCGTCTTCATCAGCAAATACAGGCAGTATTGTTGGTATTAATCCCAAATATTCTTCTTCGGGATAAAACTCATCGATATACACATCCAGTGTTTCATCATTAATGGTAATGGCCAAGTGTTCGTGGGCTGCAAAAATGGTTTTGCGCATCTCGGCTTTTATGGTACTGGTGGTATATTTCATAAACAGGAGTAGCTAAAGTTTGCTCAAAGTTAGGCAATCATTTTTTAGTTATCCGGCCTCTCTTATTGCAAACCTTTACAACCTGTTGAATTTAAACTTAATGTATGAAGTTGCAAACAGCATCAGCTTTTCAGAGTTGTTTACCCGCACACGACTTTCAAGAATGCTTTTGGGCTCCAGTTTGTTTATTTTATTCAACAAACGGTAAAAATAGATGTAGGCAATATACACCCCAAAACGACTACTGATAGGCAATTTACGAATGCCTTGCAGAGCTTCGTTAAAATCGTTTTCGATGTCCAACTCTATCTGCTGTTTTGTGTTCTTATCAAAGCTGCCGTAAAAATCAACGTTGGGGAAATAGATGCGGCCGCGCTCGTTAAAATCCGATTTTAAATCGCGTAAGAAATTGATTTTTTGGAAGGCTGCGCCCAATTTACGGGCAGGTTCCACAAGGCTCTCGTACTTTTGGTTATTGCCTTCACAAAACACTTTCAGGCACATTAAACCCACTACTTCTGCGCTGCCGTATATGTATTTGTTAAAGCTCTCGTGCTGGTAACTGCGATAGTTCAAATCCATTTCCATACTGTCCAAAAAAGCATCTACCAATTCCATATCAATCCCAAACTCGTGGTAGGTTTTCTGAAACGCTTGCAAAACAGGGTTGTAACTCACCTTGTTTTGAATGGCTTCGTATGTATCGCGTCTGAAATTTGCCAGCAATTGAGGCTTATCGTATTCGTGAAAAGTATCTACAATCTCATCTGCATAGCGCACAAAGGCATATACGTTGCGGATGGGTGCCTGCAATTTTTTTCCTAAGGCCAATATGCCCAAACTGAACGAGGTGCTGTATGCCGAGGTAATTTCTTTGGCACAACGCTCGCAAGCTTCGTTAAAAAGCAGCATATCGGTGTTGTTGGTGGTTTTGGTTAGCATACCGTTTAGTTTTTAAAGGTTAATAGGATATTCTTTTTGTATTTGTTCGGCTACTACCTGCCCCGATATGAGGGAAGGCGGTACACCCGGACCCGGCACTGTAAGCTGGCCGGTATAGTACAGGTTGGTAAGGTTTTTATTTTTTAACGATGGTTTTAATATCGCTGTTTGGCGCAATGTATTGGCTAGGCCGTAAGCATTGCCTTTAAATGCATGGTAATCGGCAATAAAATCGCGGTGGGCGTAGCTGCGTTTCACAACCACATGTGAGCGGATAGGCTGCCCCAAACGCTTCTCCAATCGCTCCATCACCATGTCATAATATCGCTCACGTGTTTCTTCGGTATCTTCTAAGCCTGTGGCTACAGGTATCAATATCATCACGTTTTCGCAATCTTTTGGTGCTACACTGTCGTCGGTTTTTGAGGTAACTGACACATAAAACAACGGCTTATCAGGCCATTGAGGATGGTCGTAAATATCCTCAGCATGGCCTGCAAAATCCTCATCAAAAAACAGAGTATGGTGCAATAAACCGTCTATCTTTTTATCTATGCCTAAATAAAATATCAGGCTGCTTGGGGCCATTGTTCTTTCGTCCCAATACTTTTGGCTATAGTTACCGTGACCGTTTAACAAGGCTTTGTCTACGTGGTGGTAATCGGCTCCCGCAACAATTATATCGGCAAAATAATCCCCGTTTGGGGTACTTACTTTTTCTACCTTATTGTTGAGCGTTTTTATTTGGGTTACTTCGTTGTTGAACTTAAAATCAACCCCCAACTCTTTGGCAAGGCTTACCATACCTTCAATTATTTTGTACATGCCACCCATAGGGTACCAAGTGCCCAACTCAATATCAGCATAGTTCATCAGGCTGTATAAGGCAGGTGTTTTTGAAGGTTTTGCCCCCAGAAACAGTACGGGAAACTCTAATAGCTGGCGTATCTCAGGATTTTTGAAATAACTGCCAATATGGCTTTGCATGGAGTTGAATACGTCCAGCTTAAGCATACCTTTCAGCAGGCTTAAATCCATAAACTCAGCCAACGAGCGGCCGGGTTTGTACACCAAACGGTTGATGCCTACATCGTATTTATAAGCCGCCTCGTGTAAAAACTTTTTTAAGTTTTCAGCGGCACCGGGTTCTTTACGTTCAAGTAATTGACCCAACTCATCTGCCCCTGCGGGAATATCCCAGTATTCTTTTTTAAAATATACCCTGTACGATGGTTTTAAACGGGTAAGAGTATAGTAATCTGAGGGTGTTTTGCCAAAATGGGCGAAAAATTTATCAAACACATCGGGCATCCAATACCAGCTGGGTCCCATATCAAAGGTAAACCCGTCTTTTTCCCACACTCGGCATCGTCCGCCTGCTTCGCCGTTTTTCTCAAGCACGGTAACTTTGTACCCGTCTTTGGCTAAAAAACATGCGGCGGCCAATCCTGCAAAACCTGACCCTATTACTACAACTTGTTTGCCCATTGATGATGTGTGTGTTGTTTAAAGCTATTCTGCCGTCATGCCGTATGCTTGGCCGTATGCCCATAATTTTTTGCGCAGCAACCTGCGGGCAACAAAAATGCGGGTCTTAACAGTTCCAATCGGAATATTCAGTATCTCAGCAATCTCGTGGTATTTAAAGCCTTTGTAATTCATGGTAAAGGTTTTTCTGAGGTCGTAGGGCAATGTTTCAATTGCTTCCATCATATCCTTCATCATAAACTTACTTTCGGCCCTGTTATCTACTGCATGATTTGGAGAGTCAAGATAATAGGTATTATCCGTAGTATCAATAAACGTATTACGTTTCATCAACCTGCGGTAGTTGTTGATGAAGCTGTTTTTCATAATGGTATACAACCAACCTTTAAGGTTAGTACCTTCTGAAAACTTATTGTGGTATGTAAATGCCTTTAACATGGTTTCCTGCAAAAGGTCATTAGCATCTTCAACGTTGCGGGTAAGCTGGTAAGCGTAGTTACGCAAGGGATGCGACTCACTTTGAACCATCAGGCTAAATTCAAGTTTTGTCATATTGTTTAATGTTTACATGAAAAACTTAAACAAAGTTAGTGCGTTATAAATTATAAAGCAACTTTTTGTTTAATAAAGTTGTCAAAAAGATAAACAAAAAGCATGCCTCAATGAATCGAACACATACTTTGGCTATGTATTATTGTACGAAATACAGGGGTGTTTGGATTTTGATTTTCACCCTGAAAGGGTCTATCTGGCAGCGATTGCTAAATATTTCAGTAATTTGTATGCAAAAAGCGTGCTATTTGGTAAATTGTATGACAGTAAACTTTTAGCACGGTATTTGTAATCCCGTTACGCCAAAGACCTTGTTTATATTTTTTTTAATACCATTGAACAAAACTGCCTTACGGTGGTTTACATAAAATACCAATGATAGTTTCCGTTTATCGTAAAGGGCATTTTAATGCCGCCCACCGTTTACATGTGCCCGAATGGAGTGATGAAAGGAATAAGGAAGTTTTTGGCCTGTGCAACAACCCTAACTATCACGGACACAACTACGACCTGACTGTGAAAGTTACGGGCGAGGTTGACCCCGTTACAGGGTATGTGATTGACCTGAAAATATTAAAGGATATTATTTATGAGGAGGTTGAAAACCGGTTTGACCACCGCAACCTGAATCTTGATACTGAAGAATTTAAACACTTGAACCCGACCGCTGAGAACATAGCCGTAGTAATATGGAATAAATTGAGGCTTAGGTTAGATAAAAAACTAGAATTAACTGTAACATTGTATGAAACCGAACGAAATTATGTTGAATACTCCGGCCAATAATGGCGAAGGCATAGATATAATTGGCGACGACCATATTACTACATCACACAAAACCCCCTTGCGTGACGATGCTTTTGAGATGGACAATGAGCTGAAAATGGAGTTGATTGAAAAGCATTTTACCGAAATTATGCACGTTTTGGGGCTTGATTTGACCGATGACAGCTTGAAGGGCACCCCTAAGCGTGTAGCTAAAATGTTTGTGCAAGAAATTTTTAGCGGACTTGACCCAAAAAATAAGCCTGCCATTACCCTGTTTGAAAACCGCTATAAATACAAGCAAATGCTTGTTGAAAAGGATATCTCGGTTTTTAGTTATTGTGAACATCATTTTGTGCCTATTGTAGGCAAAGCCCACGTGGCATATATACCCAACGGCAATGTGGTAGGACTAAGCAAAATAAACCGCATTGTGCAGTATTTTGCTAAACGCCCGCAAGTGCAAGAGCGTATGACTAAGCAAATTGCCAACGAACTTCGCGAAGCTTTGCATACGGATGATGTGGCGGTTGTTATTGAGGCCGTGCACTATTGTGTGGCATCACGCGGGGTGCAGGATACCGGAAGCTCTACCATCACTGCTGAATACTGCGGCCGTTTTAACGACCCTTCTACCAGACAGGAGTTTTTAAAGTATCTAGGCAAGTAATACTACTGCCTAACGGCTGTACAACTGCCAACATGGCAAACCTGCTGCTTAGCATTATATTTGCAAAGCGTAGCATAGCTTACGCACCCTTTAATGAAAAACTTTTTTGAACTGCTTAAGTACGGCAAGGCCTACAAACGTTTTGCCTATCTTAATATTTTCTTCAACCTGCTGGGCATTGTCTTCGGGCTGTTCTCGCTTGCCAGCGTGATGCCCTTTTTGGACATCATCTTTAAACCCGAAACCACCGCATTAATAGAACCACAAGCCGGAAGCGATTTTGGTAGCGTAAAAGCTACTTTGATGTATGAAATAGCCCGTATTGTACAAGGAAACCCTAAGGAAGCGCTAATTTATATCTGCGTGGTAATTGTAGTGTTTACCATTCTTAAAAACGTATGTGTGTATCTGGCATTGGTAAACCTTATTTCGTTTCGCCAAAACACTGTGCGCGATTTGCGCGACCGTTTGTATAAGAAAGTACTTCGTTTGCCCCTCTCCCATTTTTCAGACGAACGTAAGGGTGACCTAATCTCACGCATGAGCGGTGATGTAACCGTGATTGAAGCCAATCTGAATGCCTCGTTGGATGCGGTGTTTAAACAACCGTTTAATATATTGGTAAGCCTTATCATGCTTATATACATAAGCCCGATGCTTACGCTTATTGTATTTATTATGCTGCCGCTTGCTGCGTTATTAATTGTTAAAATAGGCAAGGCAGTAAAAGCCCAAACCACCCGCCAACAAAACAAACTGGGCGAGTTAATCAGTAATTTTGAGGAAACACTGGGCGGAATGCGCATTATAAAGGCATTTACCCGCGAACCGTTTTTCCTTCGCCGTTTTTTAAAGCAAAGCCAACTACTTAACCGTATATCCATCGGTATTGCACGTCGTAGTGATATTGCATCACCCCTTACCGAAACAATGGGTATTACCATTGCCGCCATTATCCTGTTTATCGGGGGCAGTTTTGTTCTTAACAAAGACATGGGACTGGACGGCTCGGCGTTTATATTCTACATTGTGCTGTTTGGTATGCTTATAGCTCCTTCAAAATCGTTTTCATCTGCCTTTTACAGCATTCAAAAAGGACTGGCTGCCAAAGGCCGCTTGGAAGAGATTTTTACTTTGGACGAGAAGATTACAGAGAAAAAAGATGCCAAAACCGTTGGCGGATTTAATACCTCAATTATTTATAACAACGTGTCGTTTGCATACGACAAAGAGCCTGTTTTGAGTGATATTTCGCTGGAAATTAAAAAAGGCGAAATGATAGCTTTAGTTGGGCCCTCCGGCGGCGGTAAAAGTACCTTGGCTGATTTGCTGCCCCGTTTCTACGATGTAACAAACGGAAGTATCACCATCGATGGGACGGATATCAGGGATTACAAGATTGCTTCGCTTCGCGGGTCAATGGGTGTGGTTACCCAAGAGTCTATCCTGTTTAATGATACCGTGTATAACAATATTGCGTTTGGCAATTACGATGTTACTGCCGAGGATATTGAAAATGCAGCCCGTGTAGCCAATGCGCATGAGTTTATTGTGGATTTGGAACGCGGCTATCAAACCAATATCGGCGAGCGAGGCAGCAAACTAAGCGGCGGTCAGCGTCAGCGCATAGCCATTGCCCGTGCGGTACTTAAAAACCCTGATATTCTAATTCTTGATGAGGCCACCAGTGCCCTTGATACTACCAGCGAAAAGTTGGTGCAGGAGGCATTGAATAACTTGATGAAAAACCGCACCAGCGTTGTTATTGCCCACCGACTTAGCACCATACAAACCGCTGATAAAATTGTGGTAATACAAAAGGGGCGTATTGTGCAAACAGGCACCCATAACGAGCTATTGAACCGCGAAGGTTTGTACCGCGAATTGTACGAACTGCAAAAACTTGGGGTGAACTAAGTAGAAGAAAAGTAGTCGTTGGTCTGAAGCTAAAAACCTACAACCTTTTTTAGCTATTTTGCGTTACGAATATATTATGCAAAATGTGGCGCGAAATATTGCAATAATTTGTTTGCTGCTGGCGGCTTATTCAGGCTTGCAGGCACAGCATCGGTTGTTGCCCTATCGCTTTTATTTTTCGATGAGCCCAACGGTAAGTACCGGAGCCACTTTTGAAGGCGGAGGCACTGTTGCTGCCACACCCAACATTACCGGAACACATTATTTATACCCGCTGTTTTCGTTTTTATGGGGCAGACCCAACCCACAATATACCCCGTTGCAAAATTTTGCCCGTAAGTTTAATTACTCCCTGTTTTTTGAGTTATCACTCAACCGCCAGCACTCCGTAAGCACCGGGTTTGAGATTGGCGCGCGCGGTTACCGTATACACAGCGACCAAAGCGATGATTTTATCGTGATGTACCGCAACCTAAACATCCCGCTGTTTTATACCTATACCTCCCGAATGGGTAACTATTGGAAATGGCGTGTGAATGCGGGTGGGGCTATTAATCGGGCTACATCAGTGCCTAAACTTACGTTTGAGGTAATTGAGATTAAAAAACACCCCGTTGTTTATCCTACGCTGTTTGTGGGCACTGAGATTGCATACCTGCATTCTAAAGGCCCTTTTACCTACGGGGTTGAGTATCATCAAGGGTTTACAAACGTAATCGATCACCGCTACTACGCTTTGGATTACGTAAAAGGGTTAAAAATCCTCTCAAACGGTTCGCACTTCAGGTTGAACATAAAATGGTTTTTTGCTTCGGGTACTTTTAAGGTGAAGGAAAGAAAACCAAAAGAAGTAGAGTATAAAGTTACGCCCGACCCTTTGGGCAGTATTATTTACCGCACCAAAAAACCACCGGTACAAAAGAAGGTACAGAATACTAAAATACACCTGTGTGTACGTGACGACCAAACCATTGACGGGGATAGTGTGACTTTGGAGCTTAATGGTTTGATTTTGGCTCGCACTGTTTCTTTGGACAAGAATGAACGTTGCTATGAGGTGGAGCTAAATGCCACAGGAACCAATGAACTGGTAATTCATGCGCTTAACTTAGGCCGTATACCTCCCAATACGTATGAAGTGATTTACTACGACGGAGAATACCGCGAGGTGCTGAACCTTAAATCGGATATGACCAACAGCAGCGTCATAAACTTTGAAGTTGACCCTAATTTGAAAAGGGATTAGTTAAAATTTTAACTGTCTAATATGCTGCCGCTAAGGCTCTAAGCCGCAAAGTGGTTTTTGCGTCCTTCACACTAAATCTCATAAAACAATAAACCCCGCCTTGTAGGGCAGGGTTTATAATTATTTGTATCGTCATCCCGAACTTGTTTCGGGATCTCATAGGTATTACAATGAGGTACTGAAACAAGTTCAGCATGACGCTAATTATTAAAGACCGAAAGCGGCTTTAACTTTATCTACGTAGTCAAGTTTTTCCCAAGTAAACAATTCCACTTCCAATTCTTTTTTGGCACCATCAGGTGTGTAGAATGTTTTGGTTACCACTTCGTTTTTGCGGCCCATGTGTCCGTATGCAGCACTTTCGCTGTAAATAGGAGTACGCAATTTCAAACGTTGTTCAATAGCATAAGGACGTAGGTCGAAGATTTGCTCCACTTTGCGAGCCAATTCGCCATCACCCATGTTCACTTTTGAAGTTCCGTAAGTGTTAATGTACAAACCGCAAGGTTTAGCAACACCAATAGCATAAGAAACCTGTACCAAAACTTCGTCGCAAACACCTGCAGCAACCAAGTTCTTAGCAATGTGACGGGTAGCGTAAGCAGCACTACGGTCAACTTTTGAAGGATCTTTACCGCTAAATGCACCACCACCGTGAGCACCTTTACCACCGTAAGTATCTACGATGATTTTACGGCCTGTAAGACCTGTATCTCCGTGAGGACCGCCAATTACAAACTTACCGGTTGGGTTAATGTGGTAAGTAATATTTCCGGTAAACAACGCTTGCAATTCAGGCTTCAAAGAAGCTTTTACACGCGGGATAAGGATGTTCACCATATCATCGTATATCTTTTTAGCCATCTCTTCGTCAGTACCAAACTCATCGTGTTGTGTGCTGATTACAATAGCATCTATACGGGTAGGAACATTATCGTCGCTGTATTCAATAGTTACCTGGCTTTTTGCATCAGGGCGCAAGTAGGTAATATCTTTGTTCTCGCGGCGCAGCGCAGCCAATTCAATCAATAATTTGTGAGCCAAATCCAACGCCAAAGGCATATAGTTTTCAGTTTCGCGGGTTGCGTAACCAAACATCATACCTTGGTCGCCTGCACCTTGTGCATTTGCACGGGCTTCAAAATCTTGCGAAGCAGCACGGTCAACACCACGGTTAATATCATCACTTTGGTCGTGTATAGCACTCAACACGCCGCAGCTGTTAGCCTCAAACATGTACTCGCTTTTGGTATAACCGATTTTAGCAATTACCGAACGGGCGATTTTTTGCACGTCTAAGTAAGTGTTGGTTTTTACCTCACCGGCAAGTACCACCTGTCCAGTAGTAACAAGAGTTTCGCAAGCAACCTTACTGTTAGGGTCAAAAGCAAGGAAGTTATCTATAAGTGCGTCCGAAATTTGGTCGGCTACTTTGTCGGGGTGCCCTTCAGACACTGATTCAGAGGTGAACAGGTATGGCATAGTATTCTTTCAGTTAAATTTTTAAAGGCGCGAAAATAAGGATTTTAAACATAAGGTGGTGATACCTTAAAAATGAAATATATTTTGCACCGCATATATGTTTCTAAATGCAACTCGTTATAGATAAAATGCGGTTTATTACCCTCCTGATTCCGCTGATTTTGTTTGGCTGCAAACAAAAGCAAGCAGATAGAACGCGGGTTGCAGATAGCGTACCCATTGCTGAAAATGTAGATAGTAAAGAAGACAAGTGTAGCCGTTTATACGACAGCCTTAGATTTCTTGCGGATACTCCTGTTTGGAACGATGAAATAGATTTATATAAAACCCTCTATACCAAAACTGAAATACGGGTGGGAAAATCTAACATAACCTATACTCAAATAGCATTTAATACAGGCGATAAGGCTTGGGACAAACAACTAAATGCCAAAATCAACAAAATGGTTGTGAATTATGTAAGGGAAATGGACCTTGACACAACCAAGTTAACCGAAGAAGGTTATGAGTTTCAATTTGATGTTATTCCGCATTTTGTAACCAACAAATGGGTTACTATTGAGCATTTCGGAAGAGGCAACTTAGGCGGCATGCAGCCTTATAACCAAGGCAGCTATAAACACTTTATAAAATCGGCTAATGGTAAAATAAGAGAAGTGCCGCAACCTGAAATTTTTATTTATGATAAGGATTCAAGCGTGACGAACCGCTACTATGATATGATTTTGAAAGGGCTGGACACAGATATAAACTGTGATACTTTTTTTACTATGGCCGGATGCACTGATACAATATATCCCTGCATAGTTTTTGATATGTTTTATAGAGTTAAACTGGAGCACTTTATCACCAATGATTGGTACAGAACATTTTATCTAATACCTACAATAACAGGGCTAAAGACAAAAAATGATTATTATGGTCATAGCCCCTCATTCCCATCAGGGTATATTGCCGATATAATCATTCCCTACAAAAGCCTGAAAAGTATTGTAAAACCACAATACCTTGCTCTTTGGCAAAAAAATAATTAATCCTTCACCGGATTTACCGTGTACCCTGCTTTGCGCAACAGGTTTATCACTCCGTAATCACCGGCAAGGTGGGCAGCTCCCACAGCAAACAAAGTGCTTTTTTCGGCGGTCATTGCTTTTATTTTAGGTATCCAGTTTTCGTTGCGGTTTTTAAGAAATATGTCCCAGTATTCTGTCAATGCACCAAAATTACTGCGGGCAAATATCATTACCTTGTCCATCTCTTTGTTTTTGTAAATTGATACCATTTCGCCAAACAACTGCTTTTCTTTCGTCCATTCACGTACCGAACGTAGCAGTTCTTTGGCTTGTATCGCATAGGGTATTGTATCAAATAAACTCACCTGAAACTGGATGGTTTCCAACTCTTTTACTTCTTTGTTGTTGCTGCGTGCCAGTTGCGTAAGTTCGGTTTCGTACGATTTAATATCCATACAGCCTAATTGCAATGGCATCATGGCAATAATTGAGAAAAAAGGGCTAAACGACGACAGTTGCTCAATGTCGGTTCCCAAACTATCTACAAAAAAGTTGTTCAACTCATTGTACTCCGCTTCGGTGTAAAAGTCTTGCAGGGTCTTGCCTTTCATGGCCATTGCCTGCATCAGTACCATCACATTCATCGGGTTATCGGCATCCACTACCTCAAGCACCAACTGTTCGCTTTTGTTCATCTTTGCCCTCAAGCTATCGCTTATTGTAAAATCATCCGCGCACATCATGTGCATGGTGCCGTACAAATAGCTTTTTTGCTTCAGCCCGTTGCCGCTTATTTCCCACAGCCAAGTATCATTTTTTGAGTCTTTTTGCTTTTTGTTAGATGATTTCTCGCGTTGTGCATTAGCAGTGCTAACAAAAAACAGCAACGTAATTGCCAGTATAATTTTTGAAAACAGTTTCATTTAAAAGAGGTTATTTTTCAAATATAGCAGCTATGCTAAGTTGCTGAATGCACAATTCATCCACACACCCCTGCCCTAAAAAATACTGAGTTGGGCTTCTTTTAGCTTAAAACTCTTGCGGTGGTGGGGAGTAGGGCCGTTGGCAATAAGCAGCTTGCGGTGGGCAAGGGTTGCATAGCCTTTGTTCTGTGCCCAGTTAAACTCAGGATATTCGGCAGCAAGTTTCACCATGCACTCGTCGCGGTGGGTTTTAGCCAATATGGATGCCGCCGCAATGTTCATGTACAAACCGTCGCCTTTAATTACTGTTTGGTGGGGAATGTTCTGATAGCTTTTAAAACGGTTACCATCAACCGCAATCATACCCGGTTGGGGCGTTAGTTGCGCCAATGCTTTGTGCATGGCCTTTATAGAGGCGTTAAGGATATTTATTTCGTCAATCTCTTCAACACTGCAAATGCCCACTGCCCAAGCCAGTGCCTCTTGCTCAATAATAGGGCGCAGGCTATCGCGCTGTGCTTCGGTAAGTTGTTTAGAGTCGGTCAGTAATTTGTTTTTAAACTTTGGCGGAAGAATAACGGCTGCCGCATACACCGGACCTGCAAGGCATCCGCGCCCTGCCTCGTCGCAACCCGCTTCGGGTACCTCAGTTTGCAAGCTTAGTTTTAGTGCCATTGTTTACTACTTGTTCAATGCTTTGCCACAGCAAAGTAGCGGTTTTTTCCCAAGTAAACACCTCGCTGCGCTCAATCGCTTTTTGGGTGAGGTTGTGCCGTAATTCGGCGTTGCTTGCCATTTGCTGCAAGGCATCGGCTATACTTTGCACAGAAAAAGGGTCGACCAACAACCCTGCATCCCCTGCTACTTCAGGCATTGAAGATGTGTTTGAGGTGATAACCGGCACGTGGCATTTAAACGCCTCGGTAATGGGTAAGCCAAACCCTTCAAAAAAGGCTACATACACCATGCTAATGCCGGCGGCAATGGTAGCAGACAGGTCTTCATCGCTAAGGCGGCCGGTAAAAACCACGTCGTTCTTAAACTTCATGGCCTCAAAAACCGTGTCCATTTCCTCGGTTTGCCATGCCTTGCGTCCTACTATTACCAACTGGGTGTTTGGGGTATCGGTTTGCTTAAACGCATCAAACGCCTTTAGCAAATTGCTGATATTTTTGCGGGGCTGCAACGCGCCTACAAACACAAAATAGGGTTTGCCGCCCGTTGTTTTTTGGCGTACTTGGATTTTTTGTTCCTCGCTTAACGGAAAAAACTTGTTACTGACTCCGTTGTACACCGCATCAATTTTTTCGGGGGTTATGCCGTATTGTTTGGCAATGTCTTGTTTCGAATATTCTGAAACTGTGGCTATGCGGGCTGCTTTTTTGGCAAACTTGGGGAAGTAATGGTTGTAATAGTTGCGAACCAACTTACCTATATCATCAGGGCGGTGAATAAAGGCCAAATCGTGCATTACAGGTATTTGAGGTACGCGGGTGCGCAGGCTTAAATATCCATCGGGCGATAAAAATACATCGGGTTTGTATTTTTTAAGTACGAGGGGGATGCTCCACTCAAACCACAAGTACCACAAAACAGGGTGCCTTGCAGGCGGGGGGATAACTACCGGAATTATGTTTTTGGCAAACACAAATTCAGGGTCGTACTTCCTATCGAAAATGAAAATAAAAGTATGTTCAGGATGTTGTTTTACAAGCAGTTTAACGGTTTCGTAGGTAAAACGGCCTATCCCTTCCAGCTTGTTTTTTAAAAGAAACCGTGTATTGATGGCTATTACCACGTTGCTTGTGTTTATTGCCACTCAGCAGCGGCTTCTGAAAGTTCTTCAATCAGGGTTTTGTCTTTCTCTACCGCATTGCCTATCACTACTACATCGGCTCCGGCATTCCAAGCGGCTACGGCTTGCTTGCTGCTGCGTATGCCCCCGCCAACTATTATAGGCAGGTTTACGGTTTTCTTAACCCTGCTGATTATTTCTTCGCTAATCGGGGTTGCGGCACCACTGCCTGCATCCATGTATATCAACTTCAAGCCTAATAATTCCCCTGCAAGTGCGGTTGCCATAGCAATATCGGGTTTATCGGCAGGAATGGGGATGGTGTTGCTTATGTATTGTACGCTGGTGATTTTTCCGCCGTCAATCAGCATATAGCCTGTGGGTATTACCTCAAGACCTGATTGCTTAATAAACGGAGCGCTTTCAACGTGTTTGCCGATTAGTAAATCGGGGTTACGGCCTGATATCAGCGAAAGTAACAACAGCGCATCGGCCTGCTCGGTTAATTGCATGGTGCTGCCGGGAAACAATAATACGGGTATATCGGTGTGCTGCTTAATGGCGGCCACACAACGTCCGGTATTGCCTTCGGTTACCAAGCTGCCGCCCACAAAAATGTAATCTACTTGTGTGCGGTTGCAAATATCAATGGTTTTGGCAAGCCCCTGCTCAAAATCAGGGTCTATCAGCACGGCCAGTTGTTTCACCCCTTTTTGGGTTTTGTGTTGTAGTTGGCTTAAAATACGGGCTTGCATAGCGGCTATTTGGGCTGCAAGATAGGGTATTTTTTTAAACCCGTTGTTCGGATTGGTGTGTTAGGCTCGTTACAAGTTCTCTATACTACTAAGTATCGCATCAAACCTACCCATCGTTATCGGCTTCACAATGTAATCCGTAACGTCTGATATTTCCTTGGCGCGGTTCATATCCATTTCTGATACCGAAGAGCTTACAACGTAAATGATGATTTTTTTGGGAAGCCTGGGTTTAAGGTTGGCAAACTCATCTAAAAATTCCCAGCCATCCATGTAAGGCATATTTAAATCCAGAAAAATTACATCGGGTAATTCATCGGCAAGCGCAATGTTCTTACTCAAATGTTCGTATGCCTCCTCACCGTCAGAAAACACCAGTACTTTTTTAATCCTTCTGGTCGATTCGATGGTTTTCGTCATCGCATACTGTTGTATTCTGTCGTCGTCAACAACACTAATTATATTAGGCTTCATGTTCGTATACGTGGTAATTATTAAATACTATTTTAAAGGTGGTGCCCTTATCTACTTCGCTTTCAACAGAAATACTGCCGCCGGTTGATTGTATTTGGTTGCGGGTCATAAAAAGACCCAAGCCTTTACCCGGCCTTTGCCTGTGAAACGTTTTATGCAGTTTAAATACTTTGTCTTTGTGCCTTGCCAAATCAATACCCAAGCCGTTGTCGCTAATGCTAAGGGTTTTGGCCTTGCCTTCATAGCCCGTGGTGATTATAATTTCGGGTTTACGCGAAGGTGAGTAGTATTTAAGAGAATTGCTGATAAGGTTGAGCAATATGCTATTGAAATACAGTTTGGGAAAATGCACGGTTTCCCAAGCATCGGTATTTACAGTTAATTGTGCGTCCAGTTCTTTTATGCTGCCGTCGAGCATATTTTTAACTCCCGCTACAGCTGTTGTTACACTTACTTCTTCAAACACCAGCTCCTCATTGTTTATCACTTTAACGGCGTCTACCAATTCTTCCAGCAGGTTGTTTAGTGAGGATGTAACCTCTTTTATGTTCTCTATTATTTTGTTTTTCTCTTCCTGGTCTTCGGTTTTACTGATAAAATGAAGTAACGCATTAAGGCTTGAAACAGGGCTACGCAAGTTGTGCGACACTATTTGGTTGTACTCTTGCAATTGCTGCTTTTGGGTAGTAAGCTGATTAATCAATGCTTTTTGTTGCAGTTGTTGCTCTACTTCTTGGGTTATGTCCTGAAATACCCCAAATAATCTGGGGGTTTTGCCCTCTTGATGTTCAGGTTTACCAATGGCACGTACCCAAAGCTCGTTGCCTTTAGCAGTAATAAACGGTAGTTTTAAGTCGTATGGAATGCCTTTTTCAATTGCGTCTTGTACAGCTTTAGTTATTATCGGCCGCGCTTCGGGGGCATAAAAATTAATTGCTTCCTCCAGCTTGGGTATTTTGCCTTGTTCAAGCTCGTGTATTTCATACGTCATACGGCTCCAATGCAGCGTTTCAGTCTCTATTTCTAGTTCCCAAGCACCGATACGAGCCATTTTACCCGCCTCAAAAAGCATGGCTTCTTTTTGCCGTATTCTATCCAGATATTCTTTCAACTGAGAAATGTCACGCGCGATTGAAAGCATAAATACAACATCACCCGCTTCGTTCTTTATGGGCCTTCCTTTAACTTCAAACCAAGAGTATTTTTGATTTTTCTTTTTGAACCTGAATTCGGTGATGGTTTCTTCCTGATTACCTAACAACAATGGAAATGTGTTTTTTTCAATTGCCATTACATCTTCAGGATGAAAAAAGTCGTATGGATTGTGGCTTTTAAACTCGGTGGAGGTATACCCTGTTATCCGTTCGCAATTAGAGCTCACATACAAAGTTTTCCCATTGACTTTGTGCAGACTTACAAAGTCGTTGGTATGCAATAGACTCAGTGCTTTAAACTCTTCTTCGGTCATGATAACCGTGCTTTACCAAATATACTTAATTTTTATGATTAATGCCTGATTATCTACAGTATCATTTGACCAATTGTGAAATAGATACCCAAGCCCAATAAATCGTTGGTGGTGGTTATAAACGGACCGGTGGCAAGTGCGGGGTCGATTTTGGCTTTATCCAGTAAAAGGGGAACTACCATGCCCAAAATTGATGCGAATATGATAACGGAAAGTAATGCCGTACCAACGGTGAGGCTAAGACTTTGAGGACTGCCGATAATAAAGTTATACCCCAATATCACCAATGAGCAGATAAGACCATTAATAAGGGCCACCATAAACTCTTTACCCAATTTAGGCATAATGTCTTTGGTGCCCATGGTGTTGTTGGCTAGGCCTTGCACAACGATAGCCGACGATTGTACCCCAGCATTACCGCCCATGGCCGCTACAAGGGGCATAAAGAAGGCCATTTGGGGATGTATCACCAACTCGCCTTCGTATAAACCTACTACACGGCTGCTGGCAATACCACCCAGCAAACCTATCAATAGCCAAGGTAAACGCGCGCGGCTAAGTATCCATACCTTATCGGTAAGCTCAACGTCCTCGCTGATACCTGACATCAACTGATAATCTTTGTCGGCTTCTTCTTTAATAAAGTCAACTACGTCGTCAATGGTAATACGTCCCATCAACCTGCCCAGCGCATCCACAACGGGTAATACTACCAAGCCGTATTTGTTCATTATTTGTGCTACCTGCTCACCCGGAGTGTGCGTGGTAACCTCCTGTATATCGGGGTTGTATATGCTGCCTACTTTTTCGTGGGCAGGAGAAAGCATAATGCTTTTAAGCGATACGATACCTTTTAAACGGTTTTTGCTGTCTATCACATACACAGAGTACACCACCTCTACGTTTTCGGCTTGTTTACGTATCTCTTCCACACACTCGGCAAGTGTCCAATCGATATTTACTTTTATCAATTCCTTTGCCATCAAACCACCCGCCGTATCTTCTTTGTACCGCAACAGCGAGGTAACGTTACGGGCTTGCTCATCATCGGTAAGCAAGGCAATAATCTCCTCGGCCATGTCGGCAGGCAGGTCGTTCAGCAAATCCGCTGCGTCGTCAGAGTCCATGTAATCCACAAACTCCTTGGCAATATGGTCGGGGGTGTACAGCTTTAACAGTTTCACCCTCAAGTCTTCATCCAAAGAACTAAGCGTGCTTACTGCATCTTCTTTCGAAAGCAGCTCAAGCACCTCTTGCATCTCTTCGGTGGTGAGGGTAAAAAATAATTCGGCAATATCTTCGGGGTACAGCTCATTAAGCAGCAAGCGCAGCTTATCCATATCGCCTTGGGCGAGGTAGGTTTTTATATCTGCCTTGAGGCCTTTGGTGAGCAATTCAGACATTGTGTGTGCTGTACTTTATGCCCTGCGGTGTTCTTGCACCAATCGGGTGAGGGTAATAAATTCCTGAACGTTTAGTTCTTCTGGCCGCAATTTAGCAAAATCAGTGTTGACAAACACCTCATCGGGCAGGTTAAATTTCTTTAAACTGTTTCGCATGGTTTTGCGGCGTTGGTTAAAGGCTGTTTTTATTACGTCTTTAAACAGGCTTTCGTCGCACTCTAACTGCTGCCGTTGGTTGCGTACAATGCGCACCACGCCTGATTTTACTTTTGGCGGAGGATTGAAAACGTGTTCGTGTACGGTAAATAAATATTCGGTATCGTAATAGGTTTGCAACAATACCGATAAGATGCCGTAGGCTTTGGTGCGAGGTTTTGCATTAAAACGTTCGGCCACTTCTTTTTGAAACATCCCCACCAGCTCGGGTATTTGGTGGCGGTTATCCAGCATTTTAAATATTATCTGGCTGCTGATGTTGTAAGGGAAATTACCTGCCAGCGCAAACGGTTCGGTAAGGTATTTTTGCAGGTGGATTTTTAAAAAATCTTCTTCCAATAACCTGCCTTGCAGTTGCGGATAGTGTTGTTTTAAATACGCCACCGATTCTGTGTCAATCTCAATACACCACGTTTCAAAGCGGGTATCTTGCAATAAGAATTGGGTAAGCACGCCCATACCGGGGCCAACTTCAAGCACCTGTTTGTACCCTTCTCCACTAAGGCTTTGGGCTATGTTGCGGGCAATATTTTCGTCTTTTAAAAAATGTTGCCCAAGATGTTTTTTGGGGGCTACCGTCATGCTTTTATCCTCTCCGGGCTATCACCACCCCGTTACTGTTGTTGTAAACTAAACGCGGTTATTATTTTTCGTTGTACACCACGTGCAATAGTGTTTCTCCTACTGCCTGCAAGGTGTTTTTATTTACAACGTCCATATCGTCGTTGTGGGTATGCCAAAAATCGCCAAACCCACCGCTGGGTTTCACGTGTATAATATCGATACAGGGTATTCCTGTAGCGCGGTTTACGTAATAATGGTCGTCAATAATTCCACCGTATTCAGTGTACAAAAAGTGGTTATAATGGTTAAGACCGCCTGCTGCATCCCATACTTTGCGCAACACATCGGGGGCGGTTTGTTTTGAATATCCTTCTAACAAGAAAGTAGCGTTGGGCGCGCCCACCATATCCAACAATATACCGTAGTTGGCTTTGTATCCGGCTTTGTGCAGGTTTTTACCCCAATATTGCGAGCCTAAACAGTACGAGTTCTCAACTTCTGATTTGCCCCAATCTTCGGCATCAAAAAAGATAATATCAACGCCCCAAGTAGGTTTTTTAATACTTAGTTGGCGGGCTACTTCTAACAATACCCCTACCCCGCTGCCGCCATCGTTGGCACCCAAAATGGGTTTGTTTTGGTCTTTGGTATCTTCATCCGCCCACGGACGGGTATCCCAGTGTGCAAACAACAAAATGCGGTTAGTTGCCGTAGGGTTAAACTCGCCAATAATATTTTTAATGGTGATGTTGGTTTTATCCGCCGTAACCGCCTGCCCTTGTTGCAGGATAACGTTATCGGCATACTTTTTCAGTTCGCTGTACAGGTATTGGGCGCACTTGGCATGGGCAGCCGTGCCGGGCACACGCGGACCAAAATCTACCTGCTTTTGCACAAACATAAGGGCTGTATCGCCGCTAAATGCAGGGGCAGCCACCGGTTGTGCGGGAGTAGTTTTGGTGGTTGTATCGGTACCATTGCCTTTTTTTCCGTTTGTATCAGATTTACACGCGGCAAAAACAAGTGTAGCGACTGTTATGTATACCAGTGGTTTCATGTTAGCGGTAACGTTTCAAGTGTGATATGTTGTACAAATAATCTGCAGGTTGGCTCAAAAAAACCCCATTAATTTTCAACACTAAACGTAGTGCCTTCTTTGCCGTCTTTTAGTTGCACGCCTGCTTCTTTCAATCGGTCGCGAATAATATCGCTGGTAGCAAAATCTTTCTTATCTCTTGCTTCTTTGCGCAGGGTAATAATCAATTGCATCAAATCCTCTACCAAGCCGTCGCTTCCTTTTTCTTCTTCTTTCAAGCCCAATACATCTACCAAAAACGTATCAAACAATTGCTTTAGCAAGGTCTTGTCTGCTTCGGTTATGGATTGGCCTGCAACATTCGCAACAGAATTAATGATGTTCACACCCTCAAACAAAATAGAAATTACAGATGGGGTATGAAGGTCTTGATTCATTGCTTCGTAACATTTCATCAGAAGAGCGTTGATATTGCTATTACCTCCAGTCTCAAATGTTGAGACTTCATGAGTTCTCAGACCGTCTATTAGCTTATATGCACTGAATAAACGAACAAGCCCTTTCTCGGCGGCTTGTAACGCTTCGTTGCTAAAATCTAAAGTGCTTCGGTAGTGAGCCTGCAACACAAAAAATTTCAGCGTCATGGGGCTGTACGGTTTTTCAAGCAAATGGTTGGTGCCGTCGTACAAATCCATCATGTTGATGCCATTGCCCAACGATTTAGCCATCTTTTGGCCGTTTACCGTAATCATGTTGTGGTGCAACCAGTATTTTGCAGGCTGCTTGTGGTGGCAAGCGGTGCTTTGGGCTATTTCGCTCTCGTGGTGGGGGAATAGTAAATCCATCCCGCCGCCGTGTATATCAAACTCTTGCCCTAAATATTTATTACTCATGGCCGAGCACTCGATGTGCCAACCGGGGAAACCAACGCTCCACGGTGAATCCCAGCGCATAATGTGCTCAGGGGCGGCCTTTTTCCAAAGGGCAAAATCATTGGGGTTACGTTTCTCGTCCTGTCCTTCCAACTCGCGAGCGGCATTGCCGGCACCTGCTATCAGGTCTTCCAAAACACGTCCGCTGAGTTTACCATAGTCGTAGGTTTCGGCGTATTTTATTACATCAAAATACACCGACCCGTTTGACTCATACGCCAAGCCTTGCTCCATAATCTTAGCAATCATGGCTATTTGCTCGGGTATATGCCCCGATGCCAGTGGCTCGATACTGGGGGGTATAATATTCAAACGGCCTATGGCCTCGCGGTAACTGTTGGTATATAACTGGGCTATTTCCATAGGCTCCAGCTTCTCAAGGCGTGCCTTTTTGGCAATTTTATCCTCGCCTTCGTCGCCATCATCCACCAAGTGACCCACATCGGTAACGTTGCGCACGTAGCGCACTTTGTAGCCCCTGTGTATCAAGTAGCGATGCAGTACATCAAAGGTGATAGGACCGCGTGAGTGCCCCAAATGCGGAGGGCCATACACGGTAGGACCACACACATACAATCCAACAAAAGGGCCATTAATAGGTTCAAACTCTTCGAGCCGGCGAGTGTAGGTGTTGTATAATTTTAGTGGTTCCATTTGTTGCAAAAATAGGAGTTTTAGTGGTGAATTGCTTCTTAAACCCTTGTAAAATCCTCGTCATGTTCAATGAGGCTTAATAGGTTGCAAGTACTCACGGTTATTATGATGACTTTGTTTTGTGGGACTGCGTCAAAAACAAGTTATACAATGATTTTGAGGGGATAGGTTTCAACCTATCGCTTTTGAGATTACCCCATGTGAAGGACTTAAGTCCTTCACATGGGGTAATTGTAACAGATGAGGGTTTCAACCCTTTACTTTTAAAACAACCCCATTTTTAAATTTCTGAACGATGGCGCGTGGGGGGAGCGGAAACAAATAAAAAGCAGTGCCGGCTTGTACTTTTCTCTTAATCTGATTGTCCCCAACCCTGCTGATTTTCAAACACCTGCTTGCATTTGATTAAAATCATATTGCTTGTTTGGGTAAAATGTTGTAATTTTCTAACAATTTCACTTAAACTACCACTAAGGCTATGGCAATATTCGGTTCACTACTTTCTTGGTATTTCCGCCGCCGGATGCAGCAGGTTGAGTATGCTATGACCCATGCCGCCGAAGTACAGCACCAAACGTTTAAAAGCCTTATTGAGCAGGCACAAAACACTGCTTGGGGGCGCTTGTATGATTACAAAAGCATCCACACCCCCGAAGAGTATGCCCGCCGTGTTCCTGTGAGCACTTACGAGGAGCTGAAGCCCTTTATTGAACGCACGATGAGAGGCGAACAAAATGTGCTTTGGCCCAGTGAAATACGATGGTTTGCCAAATCATCGGGTACTACGAATGATAAAAGCAAGTTTATCCCTGTGAGTTACGAAGCACTTGAGGATTGCCATTTTCAGGGCGGTAGGGATGTGCTTACGGTGTATTGCCATAACCACCCCGAAACGAAAATTTTTGCGGGCAAGGGCTTGGTAATCGGTGGTAGCCACAAGGTAAACAACTATAATGATAGCAGCAATTTTGGCGACCTTAGTGCAGTGATAATGGCCAATTTGCCCTTTTGGGTGAATTTTTTGAGAACGCCTGATTTGTCAATCGCACTGATGGATGAGTGGGAAGAGAAGATTGAAAAATTGGCCTTAGCAACGGTTAACGAAGATGTAACAAATATTTCGGGCGTGCCCACATGGACGGTGGTGTTGATGAACCGTTTGTTTGAAATGACTGGCCGAAAGGATATGACGGAGATTTGGCCTAATCTTGAACTATACATACACGGCGGGGTGAGCTTTGTGCCTTACCGCGAGCAGTTTAAAAAACTGATACCGTCGTCGAGTATGAACTACTTGGAGACTTACAATGCCTCGGAAGGTTTCTTTGGTTTACAGGCAGAGAGCGGCAGGGATGATATGCTGCTAATGACCAACTACGGCATTTACTACGAGTTTATTAAGCAAGAAGAATTATATACTACTGATAACCCCAAAACCTATACATTGGCCGAGGTGGAAGCAGGGCAAAACTATGCCATGCTAATCAGTACCAATGCCGGCTTATGGAGATATTTGGTGGGCGATACGGTTAGGTTTACTTCGGTAAATCCTTACCGTTTTAAAATATCAGGCCGCACCAAATTGTTTATTAATGCCTTTGGTGAGGAGTTGATGATTGACAATGCCGAGATGGCAATGGCTGAGGCTTGCAGGCATACCAACGCGGTATTGCGTGATTATACTGCCGCCCCTATTTACTTTACAGAAGAAGACGGCCAAAGTGCCGGCCACGAGTGGCTGGTGGAGTTTGAAAAAGCCCCCGAAAACCCTCAGGAGTTTAAGGCCATTTTAGACAATACGTTGAAGACGTTGAACTCTGACTACGAAGCAAAACGATACAAGGATATTGCTTTGAAACCCCCAAAAGTACATTTAATGGAACCGGGAGTTTTTCATAACTGGCTAAAAACAAAAGGCAAGCTGGGCGGTCAGCATAAAGTACCCCGCCTAAGCAACGACCGCAAAATTGTTGACGAAATTTTAGCCCTGCAAAACGTATAATTTTTTTGTGGCGGGTCTTACTCATCGTTTAAACAGGACATGAAGTCCTGTTCTTTTGGGTGTGTTGCCCCCGAATGGTTTAAAACCCTTCGAGGACACAATCTCAAATAGCGACGGGTTTATACCCGTTGACAAAATATCCTTTCGACAAACATCTATTATTTCCTACCACGGTCGTTTCCAACTCCCCTGTAAATTGTATATACTCGCTTAACCATTTTTTGTGAGTACTACACCGCATATACAACGTGCCGAACTTTTAATGGAGTTGAGGCGATACGATGCTGCCCTTAAAGAATTACTGGAGGCATTGAAGCACGACCCTGAAGATGTTACGGTGTTTGAAAACCTGGCATGGTGCTTTTACAGGCAAAAGCAATACGGCATTGCCGAAGAATGGGCAGCTAAAGTGGTTGCCGCAAGTCCTGACAGTTATAGCGGGTATTATTATTTATCCATTTGTGCGGGTTCGCAAGGGCAGTTAGACAAGGCCAAAAAGTACATTAACCAAGCCTTGGGATGTAACCCCTATTGGTCGGGGTTGTACGGTTACAAAGCCGAACTGTTTATTGCCGAGGAAGAGTGGGAAAAGGCTGAGGAGGAAGCCCGTAGAGGACTTGCCATAAACCCCGATGATAAGGTTTGCCAGAAAAACCTGACGGCTGCTCTCACCAAGTTACGGTCAAAAAGTAAATTGGAAGAAAGCCTTAAAATAGCCTTGGAGCGAAGCCCCGATGATGCAGGTATGCACCTTTCGGCCGGGTGGAGCTTATTGGAAACCGGAAAAATAAAGGCAGCCCGCGAACACTTTGAGGTAGCTCTTACTAAAAACCCTGAAGAACTGCTTGCCAAAGAGGGACTGCTGGAGGCCATAAAGGCAAAGAACCTTTTGTACCGCCTGTTACTTAAAATAGATTTTGCCGTAGCTGCTCGTCCATACAATGAAAGGCGTTGGTTTCTGGTACTTTTTACTTTAACCCTCGTTTGTTTTGGAGTAATTGCCACTATGGACAGTATGTGGTGGCTACTGTTGCTGATTCCGCTGTCACTTACCCTGCAAGTATCTTGGTTGGTAAAAGAAACTGCCTCGTTAGGAGTATTTCTGTTCAACAAAAAATATAAAGATTTATACACGCCCCGTTGGCCTACCATGTACTACTTGGCCAACCAAGGCGTATCGCTGGCTTTTTTCGTTTTCACGGTTAATTTTTTACGCGATACGGCAGATTACAGCGGGCCATTACCGTTTATTGCAGCGGTAATACTATTTTTAACCATTGTTTGGCGCAAACATTATTTGCACTTGCAAACTACCACCAACAATAATGTAAAGTACTTGTCAATAGGGCTTTCGTCAGTAGCAGGACTGCTTTTGCTTTTTTATCTTATAACAGGTGCTTCTGAAACCCTCGGTGTCTTAGTTTTTGTAGGAGTGATATACGGTTGGATGATTGATAAAATTTATACTTGGAAGATATTTAATTAATGGAAGTACAACGACATATTGAACGGGCAAGGCATTTGCTAAACATTAACCGCCCTGCCGATGCGATAAAAGAAATAAATGCCGGATTGGTGCTTGAACCCCAAAATACCGAGCTTTTATCCATTGCCTCAAGCTGTTATTATGAGACCGGAGAATATGAACGTTCGCTGGCCTTTGCCCGCCAATGGCTGAATGCCGAGCCTGATAATCCTTTGGTGCATTACATAATGGCCATTAATTATGAGCGTACAGAAAAGATGGACAAGGCCAAAAGCCATATCCAACAAGCGTTGGCATACGACCCAACGGATGCCGACTATTGGAGTGCCTTGGCATCGTTTTATATGCCTGAAAGGGATTGGAATAAGATGCTTGAGTATGCTGAGAAAGGTCTTGAGTGCGACCCTGAACATCCGCAAAGCCTTAACTACCGAAACCTTGCTCTTACCAAATTAGGCCGTGCCGATGAATTGAAAGTAGGCATTGAAGAATCATTGGCGGCCAACCCTGATGATGCACATACCCACGCTACCGTGGGCTGGACAAAACTTGAAATAAGGAAGTATAAAGAAGCCCGTTTTCATTTTGCTGAGGCATTACGTTTGCAGCCCCACAACGATTGGGCGCGAAGCGGCATGGTTGAAGCCTTAAAGGCCAAAAACGTGTTTTACCGCCTGTTTTTAATGTACTTTTTTTGGATTGCCAAGTACCAACAGCAATCTCAATATGCTATAATAATTGGCATATACATTGGCACAAAAGTGCTAAGAACTGCAGCCAAAGCTGTACCCATATTATACATCCCATACGGCATACTAATGTTTGCCGCTTACCTTACTTGGATTATTGAGCCGTTGTTCAACTTATTTGTACTGATAGACCGCTATGGACGTTACCTGCTAAACCGTCGTGAAAAAACGGGCGCACTATTGGTGGGATGTGGAGTAGCACTGGCCATCGCACTTGGGTTAACTTATTTGTACAATACGAACGACTTACTACTATTCCCTGCCCTCTTCTTTGCCACCATTGTAATTCCCGTTGCGTCGTTCTACGGATTGGACGAAACCAGCCGTAACTTAAAAACCATCGGTATTTATACTATTGTGCTGGCGGTATTGGGCATTGTTTCAGTACTGCTGTTAGTTTCTAAAAACGACACAGGCCTTATCACAGGAACGTTGTACTTATTGGGTATGTGGACGTTTGGCTGGGTAGCTAATTATTTAAATACACGGTAGTATGGCAAGAAGGGGAAGCAGACTTTCACGCGGTAAAGCTTTATTTCAACTAAGCAGATACAAAGAAGCAATCGTTGAATTTGAATTGGGTCTGAGTGAAGATGAACCCAAAGCTATACTGTATTTGATGATTGGCTATTGCTACCTTGATTTACAAAATCAAAGACAGGCCATTGTGTATGCTGAAAAAAGCCTGGCCGAAGGCCAAGAAGGATATTTACCCTTTTTTTTGCTTGCATCAGCATACGAAGGGGCTAAAGATTACCACAAAGCCCGGCTTTATATACTAAAGGCCATAGCAATAGACCCCGAGGTTGCTGATATGTACTCGCTGCTTGCCGATATTTACGTGAAAGGACAAAATATTGATAAGGCGGTTGAAAGTGCTATGAGCGGATTAGCGCTAAACCCCAGCCATATTAGATGTAACGGAATTTTGCTGACTGCTGCTGTTTTAAAACGTAACCGTATTGAATTTGAGGGGCTTGCTAAAAAATTGTTGGCCCTTGATCCAAATAATGATTATGTACACGCACTGATTGGGTGGGGAAAGATGAGGTTTAACAATTACGAAGGTTCATTAGAGCATTACCGCGAATCGTTGCGCATCAACCCTATGCGACAAGACAGCGTGAAAAAGATGGAAGCGATTGAAACAATACGGGTGCTTAATGGTGATAAGCCCTATACAAGTGAGGATTATGTGTTTACAGTTCTCGCCTTTATTACAATTGTAGCGTTTGCGCGTATAGCTTTAGATGTTATTTTTTACCTGCACGGCGATTAGGCAAACAGATTGGATAACTAAACCAAAAAAAAATTGTTAGAAAGAGAGTTTATTGCTAAAGGCAACGCCTTGCTAGAGTTGGGAAGGTACGAGCAAGCTTTGGAGCAGTTTAGAAAAGCTGTTACCTCAGATATTGACCCTGCCTTGGCGTATCAACAAATGGCTTTCTGTTATTTAAGACTACAAAACCTTAAAAAAGCGGTTTTATGTGCCAATCAAGCATTAGCCCACAACCCAAACTGTGATTATGCCTTTTATGTGAAAGCAAATGTTAAAGTATTAAATAACCTTGCTTTTGCTGCCCGTCAAGATATTCTTAAAGCCATAGAGTTGAACCCCAATGTAGGGTTCTATTACGGTACGCTTGCTGATACCTATTTTATAGTAAAGCTTTGGACATTAGCCATTGAAAGTGCTAAAACAGGATTAGAGTTAGACCCTCTGGATGTGGGTTGTTGGGGGATATTAATAGGTGCTTATCATAAAACCAATGATGTAGAAAATTTTGAAGATGCTGAGAAAGCAGCACTTGAATTGCTCCCAAACAACGAACTCTTACACGAAATTATAGGCCTTGCTTACTATAACAGGGCAAACATTAAAAAGGCAAAAGAACACGCACAGATTTTATTACAAATAAACCCTTCTACAAAAAGCCCGTTGCCCCGTGCACCTGAAATACGGCTTATAAAACAAGAAAATCCTGCTTATAAGGAAGAAATAGATCCAGATGTAACCAAAAGTGAAGTAAGCCTGATACTAAAAATAGCTATTATAGTAATCGGTATGATTATATATGTAAATCAATGTAACTAATCAGGCAAACAGGTTGTATTTTAAAATACACCAAATAGCCCTGAAACCATCGCGCCAGCCAATTTTTTTGCCCTCTTCATACGTACGTCCGTAATAAGAAATACCCACTTCGTAAATGCGTATTTTGGGTATGCGTGCAATTTTTGCGGTTACTTCCGGCTCAAAACCAAAACGTTTTTCTTTCAACTCAAGCCCCTGCACCACCTCGCGTTTAAAAACCTTGTAGCAGGTTTCCATATCGCTTAAGTTAAGGTTGGTAAACATATTGCTCAAAAATGTAAGAAACTTGTTCCCTATCGTGTGCCAAAAGAACAAGATACGGTGTGGTCTGCCTCCCATAAAACGGCTGCCGTACACTACATCGGCAAAACCATCGGTAATGGGGCGAATTAAAATCGGATATTCCTGTGGGTTGTATTCAAGGTCGGCATCCTGTATCAGCACAATATCACCCGTAGCTTGTTTAATACCGGTGTGCAATGCCGCTCCCTTCCCCATATTTATCGCATGGCTGTAAAACACAATGGGTAAATCGGGGTTGCTTTTCATGTAACGTTCTACCGCCTCTACAGTATCATCCTTACTGCAATCATTCACCACTATCACCTCTTTTTGCATACCGCCTTCCAGCTGCACAGCCTTCACCTTATCCAGTATAAGGTGTATGGTTTTCCCCTCGTTATAGGCAGGTATTACTATCGAAAGTTTATTGAACATCCGTTAAAATTTTGTGCAAAGAAAACAAATTAACGGTAAATGGACTGCCTTTAGCACATTACTATAGCTGTCAATACGGTTTTTTCTTACTTTTGTTTACCACACAGTATGAAAACTATTTTTACCACCGTATTAATTTGCATTACACTTTGCAGTGTTGCCCAAACCGGCAAACAACCCGCTAAAAGCAAAACGCCCACACCAATAGAGACCCATAAAAAGATTTATGAAATGGCCGTACAAAACGCAGATGCGTCTGTGGCTATAAACAGTCTTTACTACATTGTGGCCGAAGAAGGAAAAACCAGTTTGTACAGGGATACACTGGCCTTGCTGTATTTTAATATGGCATCGTATGTACAATGCGAGCTGGTGGCCGCCGGTATTGTGAAAGATTTTGCCGATTCGATTGAAAAAGGTCAGAAGCTATCGGTGTTAGAGGCTTTAGCTCTTTCGCAAAGCTCTTTAGGAAAGGTAAAAGAGGCTATCCAATCGTTTGAAAAGTTGTTGAGCAAAACCAACGAAATGTATCACGGGTATCGCCTTGCCGAAATGCAATACACCTACCAACGTGTGGGCGAAGCTATGCAAACAGTACTTGCGGCTGAAAGATTGCAAAACAGCATGAAGGGTAAAGTGAGCATTGATTTGGGCAATAAACAAACACAGGCGGTTTCTCTTGAGGCTGCACTTCAAAACCTTAAAGGGTATATTTTGCTGAAAGAATACCCCGACCAAAAAGCGGCTGCAATTACTGCCTTTAAAAAGGCTCTTGAAATACAACCTGATTTTGTGCTGGCTAAAAATAACCTTGATTATGCGGAGGGGAAATCTCCGACTGAACAACAAGCGCCATCACAAACACCTCCTCCTGCTCCTCCAAATAAATAACCCCGCATTGCAAACGCAACACGGGGTACAATGGAAGGGTTTGTGGAGTATTTTTATTCTTTAACTAGTTTTACGGTTTGGTTGCCTGCGTGCAGCAAATACAACCCTTGAGGAATACCGCTAAGGTCCATTTTTATGGTATTGGCTTGCCCTGTAAGCAAATCAACCTCAGTAGTTCTCAAAACTTTTCCTGTTAAATCGGTAAGAGTAAGTGTAGTTTCTACATCAACAACGGTGCTTATTTCAACAAATAATTCTGTAGCAGCAGGGTTAGGGTAAGCATTCATGTTCAGCTTGCTGCTTGCTACCTGCTTAATTCCTGTTGCATTTTTCTCAAATACCAAACGGTCGGTTGGGTTAGCGCTCCAATCAATGCCATTGTTAGCACCTGTGTGTATGTACGAAGTATCATATGCGCCACCCGCAGTTACATAATTCAACAAAATACTATCATCGTTGTTCCAGCGGTTCATCGCCAATGAAAACGTTTTAGAAACTATGGTTTGTAACTTGTTTTGACCGTTGTAATAGTGTTTGTAATACATAAACGGGTTAGCGGGGGAAGTTGCATTCTGCTTAATAAACGTTGTATATACATCTACATTACCTGTATTCGTGTAGGTATATTCATCATAAAAGTTTTCCATTATATCACCTTGAGCGTTTTGGAAACCATATATGCGGCGCTTTAGTTTACCTCCGGCAAAATACTCTTGTTGAGCCACCATAGTTGTGTCCCAAGAATTATCAACCATTTTACCCCAGCCCAATTCCTTGATGCAATTACCGTTGTTGTCGTACTCATACTCGCGAGACGATACTGCTTCAGCAGTGTTTACATCCACCAATGAATCCTTAACACGTTGCCCTAAATTATTGTACTTAATAAATGAGTGCGTTGAGGGAAAGAAAGTTCCTCCGCTCTTAAATGCCACCTCAACCTCGCTCAGCCTGTTTTGGTCATACGTGTATATGTAGCGAACGGTGTACGTATCAAATGCTGATTGCACATCAAAAATCATCTCAATCACCTTGTTATTGGCATCTTTTTGATATTGGTAGTTGGTTTGATACTCTGTTTCCCAGCTACTTGAGCCATCTACCCAATATTTAGTATCAATTTCGGTAAAGTCTCCATCGGCGTTTTTCAGGTTTTTAGTCTTTTCATAATCTTCCCAAGCCGACGCGGTAGTGTTAAATGTTTGCTGCAACCAGCCTTTTGATGATACACGCAGTACATCGTAATACGTATAGGGCGATCTTACCACAGCGGGAATGGCCGAAGTACCGTACCTTAAATTGTTCTGTCCCATTGATGGGATAACCGTACCCAATAGCAAAAGGGCACACCAATAGCGTAAAAAAACTGTTTTCATGTTTGTTTGATTTAAATGTAAGTCCATTATCAAACGTCAATTGCTGCATTAACGTTGGACATGATTAAAAAAATTACAAAGCACCCTTTTCATTTCCAACTCACGTTAATCGTGCTAACTTTGTTGCAACAACTCTAGTTACAGTTTCGCTATGTCTGAAGAAAAAAAACTCTTCCTGCTTGATGGGATGGCCCTTATATACCGTGCATTTTTTGCATTTAGCCAAAACCCCCGTATTACTTCATACGGACTAAATACAAATGCACCTTACGGTTTCACTAATACCCTGCTTGATTTGATAAGAAGGGAAAAGCCTTCGCACGTGGCAGTTGTTTTTGACACCAGCGAACCTACTGAACGACACATTGAGTTTAGCGATTATAAAGCCCACCGTGAGGAAATGCCCGAAGACCTTTCGCGCTCTATTCCGTATATCTTTAAGCTGATAGAAGGCTTTAATATTCCTGTAATCACAGTGCCCGGTTTTGAAGCGGATGATATTATAGGCACCCTTGCCAAAAAGGCTGAGATAGAAGGCTATAAAGTGTTTATGATGACGCCTGATAAGGATTTTGGGCAGTTGGTGAGTGAGAATATCTTTATATACAAACCTGCGCGACAAGGCGGTGATTTTGAAATAATGGGCGTGCCCGAAGTATTGCAAAAATGGGAAATTACCGATGTGAAACAGGTGATTGACATTTTGGGGCTAATGGGTGATGCCGTTGATAATATACCCGGTGTACCCGGTGTAGGCGAAAAGACTGCTAAAAAACTGGTGCAGGAATTTGGCAGCGTAGAAAACCTACTGGCCAATACTGATAAACTAAAAGGCAAACAAAAAGAAAATGTAGAGGCTCATGCCGATATGGCCCGCTTATCAAAAAAGCTGGCTACCATTATTTTGGACGTGCCTATTGAGCTGGATGAGAAAGCATTTTTGGTAGAAGACCCTGATAAAGAGAAACTGGAAGAGCTGTTTAAGGAGTTAGAGTTCCGTACGTTGGGTAAACGTTTGTTTGGCGACGCTGCTGCTGCGGCACCTGCTAAGGAAACCAACGGGCAGCAAAGCCTGTTCGGAGGCGGACAAGAAAACCCGCAAACTGCCGCTGAGCCTGAGGATGAAACCCCTATTACATTTAAAACAGCCGCTACTACCCCACACCATTACGAGTTGTGCGATACTGCTGAAAAGCGTGCAGCATTGATAAAAACGCTAACTGCTTCAACAGAGGTTTGTTTTGATACCGAAACTACCTCGTTGGATGCGATTGATGCCGAGTTGGTGGGTATGTCGTTCTCAATAAAACAGCACGAAGCTTTTTATGTACCTGTTTCAACCAAGCGCGATGAGGCGCAAGCAATTGTAAACGAGTTTAAAGCCATTTTTGAGGATGAGAAAATTACCAAAATAGGCCAGAACATAAAGTACGATTACCTGGTATTGCAAAACTACGGTATACAAGTGCGCGGCACTTTGTTTGATACCATGCTTGCACACTATGTAATTGAGCCTGACGGCAGGCACAACATGGATATATTGGCCGAAAACTACCTGCACTACGCGCCTATTTCTATTGAAACGCTGATTGGCAAGAAAGGTAAAAACCAATTGAGCATGCGTGATGTGGAGGTAGAGAAGATAGCAGAATATGCCGCCGAAGATGCTGATATAACTTACCGACTTAAACAAGCCCTTTCGCCACAGTTGGATGAAAAAGAGGTGCGCAATGTGCTTGAAGATATTGAAGCTCCGTTGATACCCGTATTAGCCGGAATGGAGCGCGAAGGTGTGCGCATTGATAAAGGAATGCTGGCCGAATACTCAAAAGAGTTGCAAGGTGAAATTGCACTGCTTGAGAACAGGATTTACGAAATGGCAGGGGTAAAATTCAACATTGCATCGCCAAAGCAATTGGGCGAAGTATTGTTTGAAAAGCTACAGCTTGACCCTAAAGCTAAAAAAACCAAAACAGGCCAGTACAAAACCGATGAGGAGGTATTGACTTACCTTGCCAATCAACACGAGATTGCAAGGGTGATTATGGATTTCCGCCAATCACAAAAGTTGAAATCAACGTATGTGGATGCCTTGCCTTTATTGATAAACAAACACACAGGCAGGGTGCATACCAGCTTTAACCAAGCGGTAGCTGCTACAGGCCGCCTAAGCAGTACCGACCCTAACCTGCAAAATATACCCATACGTACTGAGCGTGGTCGCGAGGTACGCAAAGCCTTTATTCCCCGTGATGAAAACCACGTTTTAGTAAGTGCCGATTACTCGCAGGTTGAATTGCGCATTGTTGCCGCAATTAGCAAAGAGGAAGGTATGATTGAGGATTTTAAACGCGGGTTAGACATTCACACCGCTACGGCAGCAAAAGTATTTGGCGTTCCGTTTGAAGGAGTGGATAAGGAGATGCGCCGCAAAGCCAAAATGGTAAACTTCGGTATCATATACGGTATATCAGCTTTCGGTTTATCGCAACGTTTGGATATTCCCCGCAAAGAAGCCGCAGAGATTATCGAAAACTACTTTAAGCAATACCCTGGTTTGAAGCAGTATATGAACGATTCTATCGACCTTGCACGCCATCACGGATATGTGCAAACCATCATGGGTCGTCGTCGTTATTTGCGTGATATAAACTCAGCCAACCACACCGTGCGCAGCTTTGCCGAGCGAAACGCCATCAACGCACCCATACAGGGCAGTGCTGCCGATGTGATAAAAATGGCGATGATAAAAATACACCAACGCTTGATTGATGAAAAACTGCAATCAAAAATGGTGTTGCAGGTGCATGATGAATTGCTGTTTGATGTGTATAAACCTGAACTGGAAACTATAAAACCGATTATTAAGGAGGAAATGGAAGGTGCAGTGAAGCTGGAAGTTCCTTTAGATGTTGAAGTAGGTTCAGGATTAAACTGGCTGGAAGCGCATTAAAAGGATATTCTAGCCCAATACAACCTTTAGCTTGTCGATTTTGAAATGTGTTTTTGCGCTTTCAATCAATCGGTTGGCATCAAAATTTTCTAACATCTCTGCTTCAACATTTAATATTTGGGCTATATAGTTCAATCTTTCTTTTGTTAAAGCGGTTTTCCCATTTTCAATTTTCGAGTAGGTGTTTTGGCCGATATTTAGCTCTTGTGCCATATACTCTTGCGAGTATTCACGCAGCAGTCGTAACATTCTTATGTTTTTATGCAATGCCATAAAAGCTCTTTAATAGTTAGGTAATGTTTTGGAGATAAATATAGTACAAATTCATTAAAAGACTAATAAGTCTTTAATAAAGTCTGAAATACAACAAATCATTGTGGTATGTCCCAGTATCGCGATGATGAAGTTTTAGATGCAGTAGTTAAAGGCCTAAAAAAGCTACGGACAGAGTTACGCATTACGATGGAAGATGTATATAACGATACAGGATTAAATATTTCAAGAATAGAGGGAGGAAAAGCAAACATAACCATAAGTACGCTCAGAAAATTATGTAATTACTATCAATTACCTCTATATAAATTTTTCAAAGACTATTGCGATAACGCCCTTTAATCAAGAGTGATAATTTATCACTAAAAGTAGTAAAATATCTCTTTTAGAAGATTTATTTTTGATTTAAATTTATTGTCATGAATTCAATTGCTAAACTATCCCTATTACTTACTGCATTATTTATCGCCGCGGTGGCCTGCAAACGCAGCACTGATTTTTCACCTGAAAATAAACCTGCACAGTTTACTAAGAAAAGCGGTGGCTACCCGCCACAGTTTACCACTGAAAGAGAGGTTGACAATCATTTGAAGTGGATCGCTCGCGGACTGGCACATTGGGCTAAACCCCAAGCATTGGTCAGAGGGATTGACTCAGTTACCACCATCCCTTCTAACGATAGCAGCGAAAATCCTATCAGCTATCTTGAAACGCTGTACTCGTTTGGAACTGCCCTGAAAGACAGTGTCGACAGTACGTTTGCCGTGCACGATTACGATGCTGACGGGCTGGCCTCTTTTGAGTACGATGGTGAAACGTATTATACCCGTTTGTACATACCTAACCAATATTATAACCTTAACAAACCTTTTGTAGTGGTGGCTGATGAGATAGAAAAAGACAGCATCCCCCAAGATACAGTAGTGGCTTATAAGATAAAGGCAGGGGGCGGGATTGATAGTATGTTGATAACTGAGGAGAACAGTGAAGATTATTATATATGGGTGGTGAATTTTTACTCGCTAAAGGATTTTGACCAATGGGAGGCCAAGCAGGGAGATAGCCTGATACGCAAAAGTGGCAGAGTTTTGTTATGTGATAATGACGGGGTGTGTGAACCGGGCGAGAAATACAACCCCAACTGTGCCGATTGTTACCCGCTACCACCCCAAAAATACAAGTTAGTAATTACACAAATGGAGCTATTTAGGGATAACTGCCCCAAAGGGGAACGTTGGATAAACGGAGAGTATGAATTTAGAGTAACTTATGGCCTATATGATGGCTCGGGTACAGTAAACAATCCTGGTGATATAAATGATTACGTATATGCACATACAATAAAAAATGTATCTCGTAAAGATGTGTGTAGAGAAAGGTGCACATGGGGAGGGTCATGGGGAGGTAGTAATTGCCCCTCTCGCATTCATGATGTAGAATATGTTATCTATGATGAAATACAACCTTCAGACAGTAACTGCCAAATGCCCTTTATTTTTTATGAAAGGGACGATCATCGAATGCGAGAATATATATCCAATAAATATGTATTGGCACCACAATTTATGGCAGGATCACTCTCACCGCACCCCAACTATAGTTCTCGAAACGCAGCTTATATTGCCACCACAATAAACGTGTACGCACTTTGGCAAGCCAATAACCACAATGGTAGTTTTATTTGGGTTGGAAACAATGAAGCAAAAGTAAAAATAGAACTGAAAAAGCTATAACTTGTAATATGCTAAGAAATATAAGCATATTTTTCATATTTGCTTGTACCATACAAGCAGTTTTTGCTGATGACACGTTGCGAAAATTTAACATTAGAGCAAACTACTCTGCTAACTATCAATTTTTTACCTTGAATGGTGCTGAAAATGCCACTTTATTGTTTTTAGCAGATAAAATGACCACTACTAACGGCTTCTTTGAGAAGGGTGCATTCAAACCTACGCTGTTGCAGCAAGTAAGCCTTTCAGCAGCAATTTTCAAAAACAAAACGTGGTATGTTGGTTTAAAAGGGTATTGGGGTCAAAATGAAGTCTCTAGCAACGGCTATATAGCCAACCTTACTGATAATACAATTGAACAATACAAGTGTCGATCTTGGTTCAAAATATGGTATATGGGTTATTATGTTCAAAAAGAGTTCCGAATAAAAAAACGAGGTACTATCTCCCCATATATTGGCTTTTTCCCTAATACCTCTTTTTATATGGAAACCAGCATTACAAAAAAAGCTACGGACATTGAAACAGGAAGGCTTGTAACTGACCTTAATATGCGCGGAGGCTCACAAGGTTTTGGAAGCAGGCGGGAAGGGATATTAATGCTGTTTGATAACCCCCAGATAGGGGTTGATTTTTCGCTAAAATTGTTACCATACATTTTACTTACAGCATCCTATTCATACTTATGGTACAATTCGGTTATAAATGACCTTTATAGTTCAGAAAGCCGCTACATTATCCCTTTTGAAAACTCTCAAACAAGACCACCCCTTAAATTAAGAGGTATACAAAAAGAGTTTTTTAGTTCAGGCATTTCTCTAGGTTTAGCCTTTCAATTATATAAATAATTTGTCTATTTTTATAGTCTGAAACCGTTTGCTATATTGTTTATATCGTTGATTTTCTGCTAAATGAATATTTCAAGTTTTGGTATTCTGGTCTTACCTCGTTAACAAATAAAAACTCTATTTAAACAATACAAAGCTATGTCGTTGTTTTCAAAGGTGATTCTTGAGCCTGTGAATGTAGGTTTAAATCTTTGGTTTTACCTCTTCTTGTGAAAATCAAACCAGTTGTAGCAGCCGCGTGCCAATAGTTCTTTTACTATATCGGCCAGGTCGCTGCGTCCCCAGCCCATAATACCGGTGCTAAAATCGGCCCACTTATTCTTGTTTTTGTACAGTTCCAAACGGCCGTTACCGTTTTTAAGGCCAAACAGGCTCCTTTTCCTTTCAGAAGGCTTTCTGAACTTGTAACGCACCTTGCTGGCATCAGAAGTTGCGGTGTATTTGAAGAAGATAAACCTGCGTCCTTTTAGTATTACTTTGTTGCCCTCAATACTAAGCTCTTCCGCTTCGTTGCGAAACATATAATACCCTAGCGAAACAACAGCGATAACTGCTTCTATTATCAAAAACTCGCTGAGATTGAATGTATTCAGAAAAAAGAAAGCCACTAAAGCTAGTGACGATAAGATAAATATCATCCTCACTACCTGTATTAGCAGGTATGCGACGGCGTTACCGCCTGAATTTTTCAATTTGAAAGAGACCCCCATTAGCCCGTTTTATATAAAACGTGTTACGTAAACTGCAATAATAATGATAACAAAAAGAAGTGCAAAGAGACTCTCTCTAAACCACCCCATTTTTGTCTTGATAAAATAATAGGAAACAAAAGGTGATAATGGTAATGCCACAAAAGTAAATGCCTGTCCTACAGGCGCTTTACTGAGCACAACAGCGCTCAAAGCACTTAACAGCATATAGAACAACATTTGCTGTGATTTACGCGCTCTTATGGTGTTTTTCATATAATTATCCCTTAATCCTGCGATGCTGAACAGCAAAACCAATGCCGCAATTCCAAGAATTGCAGCATGATAAGGATTTATCATCAGTCGTTGTAAATCAAACGCAAACACATTTGTGGAAAAAAATATGGTATACACTTCCCATTGACCTGCTAAAAAGTAACCGATGCCCAAAAAGTACAGCGGAATTATAAAGCCTGTAACATACAGCATGAAGGTTTTGAAGGTAAGGTATGCCGATGCTATAAGTGCCAGTAAAATGGCAGGAACAAAAAGAATGGTATCAGGAGTGAGGCAAAAGGCCATTCCGGTGAAGAACCCCATATCTAAGAACGGGGTTGTGCGGGGTTGTCGTCCGTCAAGCGATAAATACCTGTAAACTATCAGCAAAATAAACAACGAGGCAAGGAAATGCGGAGTAAGAATACTTTGCTCTTGAAACAAGTGGCTGAAGTAAAAAAAGAAAAGTACGGGCAGGTAGGTTTGCTTAAACAATACCTCGTGCTCATTTACCAAATAGTTGTAGAAGAAACCAACCGCTAAGCTGATTACAAATACAATTGCCAATGAAATATACAGCCCTGTAGAGGACGTATGAAGCCCATCGAGCCAGCCCGACAGTAATGGAGATGTATTGTATACCTGTGGCTGAGGAGGACTCCAAAACCATTGCAACACCATAATTATGGCAGCAAACAGCAGTACCCACAACAGGTTTGATACGAGCTTATTTCTGAAAAGATTTAACAAGGGCGGTTTAGTTGACCAAAAGTTTCAAAAATGCAAATTTACGGTCTTTGGCAGCAGGAAATAAAACGGTTGCTGCATCTAATTGTTGCCCTTCGCGTGGAACCACCGCTATACTTGAGTTTGAGTTCTTAAAAAGTAATTTACTATCACTAACTCCCTTGTTGGTTAGCGTGTATTGGGTAATTTCAGAATTACCTCTGTTTTCGTCGTTATAAAATATTAAAACCCTGTCTCGCAACGGCAATGTGTAAAAAGAGGAGTAATAACCCAAGTCCAAAGATGATGTCTGACTTTTATTAATCACCTTTCCCCATTCAACTTCCCCTTTTTTGGTTATTGAAAGTACAGCTACCTTCCCAAAATTATATACATCACGGCTACCCACCTGCATCATGCCGTTTACAGTAAAGGTATAGGTTTGGGTGGTGGTAAAGTATTCTTCGGCCATCAGTATATAGCCGCTATCGCTGTGGGGTATAATGTTGCGTATGTACAAATCCCTAAGCTCCTCGCCTTGCTGTGCCGCATAGTTGCCAATAAACGATGATACAAAATCTTGTGGGTAGGGTATAAAGCTATGGTATAACGGCAAATGCGTACCCATATCTAAACCAAAATCAAGCAAGCCTTTGCTGTAGCCCACGTCTTCTAATGAGTAGAAGCCGCTTGCAATTGCTTTGTTGCTTAAATAATCAAGGGTTAGGTGGGGTCTGCTAAGGTAAGTATCGCTATTGTTCAGGTAAAAATCAGTCAGTTCGTTTTTAGCGGCATCGTAGGCAAACAAGTAATAGCCAAATCGTTCAAAATCCTTCTTACGCTTGTCTTCATTCTCTACCCTAAAAATAAAATAGGCATTTCCGTTATTAGCCACCTGGCTTTCAAGTGGGTTAAAATTGCCATATCTAAAGGGCAATACTATTTTTTTGCGGTGCAATTCTTGAAACGAGTTAGCATCAAGCACCACAATTTCTATCACGGTTTTCTTCTCAGGGTCAATCTCTGTATGAAAGCACAACACCTTTGTTTGGTCGGCAGAAGGAGTCACCACAAAATCGCCTTCGTCTGAATAGTCTCTTTGAGGTGTATTGGTAATTACCACCTCTTCTCCCACGGGTTCGGCATCAAGTCCGTGTTTTTGGCCAATTAACTCAACGCCGTTAATTTTTCGGTTAAAGCGGCTCTTAAACACCCTTAGTCCGTCAGTATTTATTATAGCGTTTACCAATGAGGCCTTTTTCAATCCAGCTAGTTGTTTGCTATATACCAAGCCCAAATTGTCTTTGTATAACTGCACATATACTTTACGGTCGAAATAGCGGGTTTTGCTGCGCAATACGTAAATGCCTGTTGCATTTTGGCCTACCACTTTGGTAAATGCCGTACGGTTACGGAATTTTTCAGGGTTAGACCATTCAGCATCTTGCCCGCTGACTTGCAAAACGGTACAAAACAGAATAAAAAGGCAATATGTTTTGAGCAGAAGTTTCACTGTGATTTACCAACAATGGTAACGAATTTTTTGCTGATAAAGTTTCATAGATACGGGTGTAAAGCAAACTTTTTTAATAGCGATGCAATGCCCATTAGCTACAAAGGCACGAAAACGCAAAACAGTGTTTGCATCTTCGTGCCTTTGCACTAGCTTGGTTATAAAGCCTTGTGTTACTTAAAACTTCTCAATCTTAATCCTCGCAATGTTTCCGTTATCGGCTACTTCTACAAAGTAAATACCGGCGGCTTCTTTGCTTAGGTCAAGCTCAACAGTGTTGCCATTAACATGAACTTTTTGAGTAACGGTTTGACCTGTTAGCGTGGTTACTTTAACTGTTGCATCCAGCATGGGCTGGTTGGTTTGCACTGTAAACTTACCTTTAGTTGGGTTAGGGTAAAGAGCAATACCGTTTGCAAAAGATACAGGCTCTATGCCCACGTTGGTAATGCTGATACATGTTGAAGTATCGGTGCATCCGCCTTGTGTTACCTCAACGGCATAATCGCCATTGGCAGTTACTGTAAGCGATTGGCTGGTTTCGCCTGAAATTACTGAATAACTGTTATCACAATCTAACCATCTATAGGTTGCACCCGTTGCAGCAGCAGTTAAAACAAAGCCGCTTTGGCTAATGCCGGGGTTAACAGTATTTACAGTTAGGTTAACAGATATTAAACTATCACAACCAATGCCGTTGGGTATGGTATCAATAAAGCTGGCCGATGAAGTAAATACCTTACCACTTGGGCTGGTGTATATATCACAAACGGTAGGTGAAATGCTGCTAAAGCTGCTGTAATTTACAGTAAGGTCTATTGAGATTACACTATCACAACCTACACTATTGGGTATGGTGTCTAAGTACTTGCCTGTAATCGCAAGCAGTTTGCCACTAGGTGCTGTATACAGGTTACAAACGGCAGGAGATATTGAACTTGTGGTAGAATAATTTACTGTAAGATTAATGGTTACCACGCTATCGCAACCAATACCATTGGTAATGGTATCCATGTAAATACCCGAAGTAGTCCAAGTATATTTACCGCTTGGGCCCATGTAACTGTTACAAGCCGTAACCCCTATACTGTCTTTTGTGCTATTGTTTATCGTAAGGGTAATTACCAATATACTGTCACAACCCCAGAAACCTTTTAAAGTATCCTGATAAACACCTGAAGCAGTCCAAGTGTGTTTACCGCTTGGGCTTAGGTAACTGTCGCAAGCAGTTGCAAATGCGATGTTGGATGAAGAGCTATGAATGGTAAGCGTTACGTTTATTACACTATCGCAACCATTGCTGTTGGTTAGCGTATCTAAGTAGTTGCCCGACCCTGACCAAGTGTACTTTCCGCTCGGGCTGATATAACTATCACAAGCCGATGGGGAGATACTGCCATAAGTGGTGCCGTTAATTTTTAAATTGATGGTTATAATACTATCACAGCCCCCGCTATTGGGTATGGTATCCATATAGGTGCCCGATGATGAAAATACTTTACCGCTTGGGCTGGTATAGGTATAACACGATGTCGGAGAAATTGTACTGGTAGTAGCTTTCTTTATCGTTAGATTAATGGTAATAATACTATCACAGCCTATTGCATTGGGTATGGTATCTTTATAGGTACCTGATGTAGTATAGGTTTTATTATCAGGGCTAAGATAGCTTTCGCAAGCACTTACGGTTAAGGTTGATGTTGAGTTTTTCTTTATGGTAAGATTAGTAATTAAAATACTATCGCAGTTATAGTAGTTAGGACTGATAGTATCGTAATAAATACCTGTGGTAGTATAGGTTTTACCTGTAGGTGAAATGTGGCTCCCGCATTTTGATACACCAATAGAGTCGTAGGTGTTTCCCAAATAACGCAGTTTTGCAACTTCAGTGGCTGAAAGTGCGCGCCTGTAGAATCGGAACTCATCCATCAACGAGCCTGAAGGAAGGCTGTTGCTGCTTGAATAACCACCTACTTTAAAAGGACCGGAGCCGCTTAATGAAAATCCTGTTTGGTTTACGGTATTCACCAACGTTCCGTTAAGGTATGCAAATATTTTACCTGCTGTTGAGTCGTAAACAAACGTTGTAACTGCCGGAGAGGTAGATGCACCACCCACTACCTGCACATCGGTTAACGGTCCGCGTAAAATCCAGTTACCGGCACCGGCAACACCGCCTGTGAAGCACCTGAAAGAACCTGCATTTACATCTCCAAAAATGTAGTATGTAGTGGTTGTTGACGGAATATTGTTTGTCCAGAAAGAAATAGTCCATGAACCGCTCACACTTGTAGTCCATCCTGTATTCACATAATCATTGGTGCTGGTTGCCCCGGTTCCCACTAAGGCCTTACCGTTACACGTTCCTGTTGAGCCCTGAGAAATTGAGCCAACCAAAGAAGCTGTACTTGTTCCGGATGGCGGACTGCTGGCAAGGTTGGGCACAGTAGTACCTGAACCGTTAAACTTGTAATATAAAATTTCAGGAGTTCCCTGTGCCTGCACATAATGCATCACAGACAACAGAAAAAAAAGGCATAATGCCTTTAATAGTAAAAGGTTTTTCATAAGCGCTTATAGGTTAGGTTTGTTATTGTAAATTTAACAAAAATTTCTATCGCAGCTATTTGAAAAACAAAAGATTTGTCAGCTAAATGTAATCTGATTAAGACTACAGGGAGAATAACGGGGTTTTCCTAATAATAACCGAGGGTTTTCCGGTTAAAATTTGTTCTTCCACATCATACTTTCCACAGGCTTCACAGTACGTTTGTTGTACTTAGCCGAATTTTTACTGTCGTAGCTGGTTTCAATTTCACCGCTAATTTCAAAGTAAATTAACTGGCCAATAGGCATACCGCGATAAATGCGCACCGGCTGGGCTACAGATATTTCAAGCGTCCATGTATTGCAAAAACCTACATCGCCCTTGCCTGCTGTGGCATGAATGTCTATCCCTAAACGTCCTGTGCTGCTTTTGCCTTCTAAAAATGGAATATGGGCATGGGTTTCAGTGTACTCTTCGGTTACACCTAAGTATAAAATATCAGGGTATAATACATACCCTTCCATGGGTATTTCAAAAATGTCGATTTTGTTGTGCTCTTTAGCGTCCAACACACGGTCTTTGTAGGTAGCAAGGTAACGTCCCAAATGCACATCGTACGAGTTGCTGCCTAAGCAATCTTTACGGAAAGGCTCAATTAAAATGGTGCCTTTTTCAATCTCGGCCAGTATTTTTTTATCTGAAAGTATCATTTCGTAGCTATTAGCAGTTGGCTTATTTGCCTTTGATAAGAGCTAAAAAGTTAGTAGCCGCTAACCAAAGGCACTCTTTTGACGAAGAGGGGGACAAAAATAGCACAAACCACTATAGACTAATTAGCTAATTACCCACAACATAGCAGTTTTATCGTCGCTGGCAGTTATAAGCCTGTTATCATCTGCCCACAGCACTTTGTTTACCGATGTGGTATGCCCGTCGTTCTTCGGCTTATCAATCACCTTCAGCAATTCAAACGTATTTGCATCCCATATTTTGAGGGTTTTGTCAAGACTTACGGTAGCAAATAAACTGCCTGCGGGGTTGTATTTAATGGCGTTTATGTGATACCAATGGGCATTAATGGTTTGCAACGGGGCATAGCCGTTATCAGCCGCCCAAACTTTCAGTACTGCATCGCGGCCGCCTGAAAGCAGGTATTTACCGTCGGGCGAATAATCCAACGCAAATACTGAGTTGCTGTGCGCCTCTATCTCATGTACTAAAACAAATGTATTGGTATCAAAAACACGGATGCTGTTATCGCTATACCCAACAGCCATCTCGGGTTTTGCAGGGTTTACGGCTATTACACGGGCACTTTTCGTGCTATGCTTTAATTGGGCAGCGAGCAAAAAAGTATTATCCCATACTTTTACAGCTCCGTCACCGCCCGCTGTAACTATTTGTTTGGTTTGGGGCAAAAGGATAATATCAAAAATGCCTGCTGTGTGGGCTTCAATGTTTCTTACTTCTCTGCGTTGCCCCATATCTACCACGTGTAAGTTTCCTGCACGGGTCCCGCACACCAATTGTTGTGCTTCGGCAATCACCACAAAAGAATATACAGGAGCATCTACCTGCACCAGCAGTTGTCCGTCGCCGGGAGCTTGGTGGCCCCACTCAACCACCCATCCGTCTGCTCCCCCTGTAACAAATGTGCCTTGGGAAAAACCTTCTCCCAGCCCATAAATACAGTCTTTATGGCCGGTGTAGGTATGTGCTTTGTGTACAGTAAGCGAAGTCATATCTTCCTATTCTCACATTTCAAACTTACTTTTGAAACGTGCCTATAGTGCTGCAAAAATACCTGAATGATACCACCGAAATGGCGGTGTGGAAAATTACAGAGAGCGTTGAAGAATTGCGCAAGCTGCTTTGGATGTTTGCACACGAGGAATTTAAGTTTGAAAGCCGCAACCTGCATTGGTTAGCCAGCAGGGTGGTATTACAGGAATTGCTGAAAACAGAAAGCTCCCAGCCTTTACTGCTTTTGAAAATGCCTAACGGCAGGCCTTATATTGAAGGGTTGGATTGCCGCATCAGTCTTAGCCATTCAGGCATTTATGCTGCCGCCATTAAAAGCACCACGGGTAGTGTGGGTATTGATATTGAAGAGACGACTGAACGGATTAAAAAAATCGCCCGTAAGTTTATTAACGATTACGAATGGCAATATCTTGAAGGGGAAAACGACCTTGAAACGATGTATTTGTTGTGGGCAGGTAAGGAAGCTATTTTTAAATGGTACGGCGATGGCGGAGTGGATTTTAAGCACCACATGAAAATATTGCTGCCTCTTGCAAACGGTGCTCACTCTGTGGATGCCATACTATCAAAAAACGGGGAGCAAAAGCTAACACTACACACCACTTTGATGGACGATGATTATCGCCTTTGCTGGGTGTTTTAGTCATGCTGAACTTGTTTCAACATCGCATTACCATCCACGATAATTACTTATGATATCCCGAGACAAGTTCGGGATGACGGGATAGCTCCTCCTCCTGTATCCTCCTCTAAGAGGAGGACATTAGGATGTCAGCTTATTTCACAGTTTCTTCAAGTATAGATACTCGTGCGATTTTCAATTTCCCCCGCTTGCGGGGCAGAGGGTGGAAAGCGTAGCACACGTAGTCATGCTGAACTTGTTTCAACATTGCATTACCATTCACAATAATTACTTAGGAGATCCCGAAACAAGTTCGGGGTGACGGGGTGTGGGAGGGTTATCTACCTATTCGGGCAGCAGTTTCCCGTTTTGCCAGTTCTCTTTTTTAAGTACTGAGCCGTCTTCGTCAAAATATAACCAAAGGCCGTTTTTACCCATGTAGCTCATAGTTCCACGCGCTTGTATTTTACCGTTTGGGTAATACTCCTGGCGTATGCCGTTCATCTCACCGTTTACAAACTCCTGTTCGTACTCAAGTGCTCCATTGGTTTTATAATAGCTCCACATACCGCTGGCTTTGCCGTTTTCATACAGCCCTTTAATACTCAACAAACCCGTTTCTGCATATTGCTTCCAAAGACCTGTTTTAATTCCGTATTCGTAGCTGCCATCTTGCTTGCGTTTCCCGTCAGGATAAAACTCTTCAAATCGTCCATTCAGTTTGCCGTTGGCATAAAATCCGCGTTCGTGTAAACTGCCTGTAGGGTAATAACTGATAAAAGAATCCTGCTCCATATCAGCTATATAGGTAAGGCGTGTATAAAGGGTGTGCGGTTCTTCATGGTAAATTGTCCAAACGCCTTGCTTTGCTCCCTTCACATACTCCCCTTCTGATAATAGTACCGCCTTTGCAGTAGGGTAAAACACCTGCCATTTGCCGTGCCTTAAGTCGCTTTTTATAGGGCCGGTTTCTTTTACCAAATTACCGGGAGCGTCGTAATAATGTGCCCAAATACCATCTTTTTTACCATTTGCATACGTCCCTTTTGATGCGAGATGGTTCGTTTCATTATCATAATATACCTTCCACTCTCCTACCTGCACCCCTTTGTAAAAAGTGCCTTCTTCGGCTTTTTTCCCGCTCACGTGATAGCTTTTATAAGGTCCGTCGGCAATGTTGTTTACATACACCACTTCTTCTATCAAGTTTTTACTGGCAGGGTCGTAGCGCTTCCAAGCACCTTGCTGTATCCCCCCCTCATATTTGCCCTCTTGGTCTATTTCACCGTCTATGGTATATAGTTTCCAAAACCCGTCGCGTTTACCGTCTTTATAGCTTTCGCCTTCAGCCAGCAAAACCTTATTTGCAGAGTACTCTTTCTCTTTCAGTACTTGTGCCCACCCGGGTATTGTAATCACAAAAAACAATATGGCTATTATGATTTTATTGATTTTCATGCGTTTTTATATTTCTTAAACATCATTTGGTAAATAAGCACCCCCCAAATAAATATGCAGGGTACTGCTTTTAATACATACGGCTCTATGAATTGCTTGCGCACAGGCGGCGGAAACAAATCGGTAGGTGATAGTGAGGTGAATATAAATGCTAACGCTATCATTACTAATGCGACCGTGTTTTTAGGCTGCATAAAATACCAGAGAGCCGCACCCGCAATGGCTATCACAAACGTTGGCGACTCTGCCTTGTGGTTAAATATAATTACCCATAGCAGCACTGAGGCTGTTAGCAGTAAACGGAAGGTGTAATCGCTGTATCGTTGCACTTTTATCAACGGAAGGCAAAATAATGCCACACCACCCAATGTTATCAATGTTTTGCTACCATTGTAGCCAAACCACGTTTGTAACCACCCCATAACTGATAATCCTACGGATGCGCTGTGGTCTTCTTTCAGCATCTTCCACCAACTTTGGTATTGTGCCAGCAGCCCGTCGTAACCACTTACAACAATTGGTAATACCAACAATAATAGTGTCCACGCTATGCTCCAAAGTATAAACTTCGGCTTCTGCTTGTATAGCAAAAACAGTGCAAAAGCTACTAAGCCAAACAGTTTTATAAATACGGTAAGGGTGATAAACAACGACGACCACCGTACATCTCCGTTTTCCAGTTTGTTAAATGCCAATAGTATCAATCCTGCTATCAGGCCGTTGCTTTGCGCGTTTTGTATGCTGGTGAGCAACTCAATAAATACAAAAAGCAGCATAAAGGTTTTTTGCCTGTTAGTGGCTTGGGGTATTGTGGCAAAACCATACCACAGCACCATAGCATTTAGCAGGTTCCAAAGAGTTAGCCCTGCAATATCGGGCAGCCATGCAAACACCCCCATAAACAAAGCAAAGGCAGGGCTGTATTTAAACAAGTCCCAACACTCAGCAGGGTACATTATATACAAATCTTTACCATCCAACAGGTGAAAAAAGGCCTGTTTAAAAATGATGTAATTATTGTAGTTGGTGTATTCTCCTGTTTGCGGCTTAAAATATTGCGCCACCGAGGCCAAAATAAAAGCAATACCGTACAGCAAGGCGATGCGGTTGGGCGTTAGCCAATCCCACAGCCGTTGCAGGGTGTTTTTTGGTTGATTCATTTAATAAAACACAGTGGTTGGTAGTGCAAATAACCGAAAAATAGTTGGTATGGGGTAGATGATTAACCATGCCGCAAGGTTGCAAGGGACTAATCTGCTAAAAAACCAATTACACTAAACAAAAGGTTATTGTTTGAACGATTGTATAGAGTTTAGGGAAATGCACGAAAGCCGCGTTGATTGCGTAACAAAAATAACACCGTAACTGCGTAACGGCATAACAGTGTAACATTGCTTGTGAAGCTTGTGAAATTTGTAGATGGGGTTTAAACCCCATCCTGTTAAGATTACAACCTGCACGGGACTTAAGTCCCGTGCAGGTTGTAATCACAAAAGCGGTGGTTTTTAACCCGCCACAAACAGGTTACGACAGGATATAAAATCCTGTTCTTTTAAGGGTTTGTTTCAGGAGGGTTTTAAACCCTCCTGAAACATCGAGCAAATAGCGACGGGTTTTATACCCGTCGTAACAATTTTACCCCGTTCCTTATTTGACAGCAAAAAAACATACAAAACCCTACCTTTGCAGCCGCTATGCTTAACCACACTTGGGAAGTACAACTGCAACAACTGCGCGCTGAGTTAATTTTGATGAAAGAATCCATCAAAGAAACTTCAAGCGATATTATTAAGGGTGGTTACTCAAAACACCCCATCTTTATTGCTCATAGAGAAGACATTGAAATTGGCGAGGTAATACTTGATAAAGACGATATGTCAACCCATTGGAGCATTAGTGCATCTACTTTGGAGGAATTTGTTGACAAAGGAGTAGTACAGGCTGATAAGTCGGACTACTTTAAAGAGAACTTCAAAGACCCGAAAGAGTTTATCTGTATGTTTGTGATACACGGCACCGAAGCCCGTTTTGTGTTTATCCCCTACCGTGCATCTGCATTAGATAATAACTAATCACTAAAAATGCCACAGCCAAGGGTAGCCGCCGTAATATTAAACTATAACACACGTAAATGGCTCGAGGCATTTTTGCCTGCGGCGCTGAAAACCCGTTACGATAATTTTGAGGTAATTGTGGCAGATAATGCCTCAACCGACGACTCGGTCGAGTTTCTACGCCAATACTATCCACAGATACGCGTTATACAACTACCCGTAAACTACGGTTTTGCCGGGGGGTATAACGAATGCCTTAAACAAGTAGAGGCGGATTACTTTATCCTGCTGAACAGTGATGTGGAAGTTACTCCAAATTGGGTGCAACCCGTTATTGATTTAATGGAAACCGACGCAGTCATTGCGGCCTGCCAACCTAAAATACTATCCTACCACCACAAGGAGCGGTTTGAATATGCAGGAGCAGCGGGTGGCTACCTTGATACGCTTTCGTACCCTTTTTGCCGCGGTCGTATTATTGACCATACCGAGGTTGATGCCAATCAGTACGACACTGTTGAAGAAGTGTTTTGGGCCAGTGGGGCAGCCATGTTTATCCGTTCTGAAAAGTATTTTGAAGCGGGTGGATTGGATGCCGACTTTTTTGCCCACATGGAAGAGATTGACCTTTGCTGGCGATTGAAAAACCACGGGTATAAAATTATGGTGCAACCGGCATCAGTAGTGCACCACGTAGGCGGAGGAACACTATCTAGGCAAAACCCGCGCAAAACTTTTTTAAACTTTCATAACTGCATGGCCATGATGGTAAAAAACATGAACGGCACAGGATTGTTGTGGAAGTTACCGCTTCGGTTTTTAATGGACGATGCCGCCGCACTTATGTTTTTGGTGTACGGTAATTGGCGCGATACGCTGGCGGTGTTTAAAGCCCATACCACATTTACCCTGCAAATTGGTAAATGGATAAAACGCCGTAGTGAATACAAAGCCTATAAAACCCACCCCCACAACAATACAGGTGTTTATCACAAAAGCATCGTGTTCGATTTCTTTATCCGCAGGATAAAAGAGTTTTCTAAATTGGGTTTGTAGTTTAGCTACAACCTATGCTTTATAAAATTACTTTGGTGAGTCAGTAAACGAATTCCAAAAATCCCCGTATTTTTTCGCAAAGTTTTGGAACGCCGTACCCTCATATTCCACAATGCGTTTGCCGCTAAAGGAAAAAACCGCTTTGCACTTGCAAAAATTACCACCCTTTTGCAGCAAGAAGGTATTACCCACCGTGTAGTAGAAACCATTGCAGATGTAGAAGCCAACCGCTACAAGCTTACAAAAGCGTATGAAGAGTTTAATCCCACTGAAATTTGGGTAAGCGGCGGCGACGGTACCCTGCATTTATTTATAAACTCGCTGCCGGAAAATATGTGGCACCTGCCCGTAGCGGTAATCCCTTCCGGCACGGGTAATGATTTAATTAAGAATTATACGGGTAAACCGGCTTTTGAAAACTGTTTGGCCATTGCCCTAAACGGCAGCCCGCAACCCGTTGATGTATGGCAGTGCAATAACCGCTTATTCATACATGGGTTTGGGGTGGGGTTTGATGGTAGAATAGTTGAGAGCATGATGCACAGTCCTTCGTGGTTTAGCGGTTTCTTGGCCTACTATTACCACGTAATCAGGCATTTGTTTACCTACCGCGAGCAGGTATTTACCCTTACTGCAAACGGTAACACAGTTTCGTTTCCTTGCTTTATGGTTACCGTTGCTAATAGCACCACGTTTGGCGGCGGTTTTAAAATTACTCCAAAAGCTATTATTACCGACAATTTACTGGATGTTTGCGCTATTCATAAAGTAAGCATTATCAAACGCGGACGTTGCCTTAAAATGGTTGAAAAAGGAAAACACCTGCACTTACCCATCTTAAATTATTTTACTGCCGATAAGGTTGTGTTGAAGCTTCCGCAAACAATGCCTGCCCATATTGACGGAGAATTGTTTTACGATGATAATTTTGAAATAGCCCCCTTTGCCAAAAAGCTGCACATAAAAATGCCCACCCCATGATTACCATAAAGAATGAGTATTTAACAGCAACAATTAACCCTTTGGGTGCTGAATTAAAAAGCTTGAAAAACTTAAAAACGGGCTTTGAATATCTGTGGCAAGCCGACCCTGCCTACTGGAATCGTAGCGCACCCATTCTTTTCCCCATTGTGGGGGAGGTGAAAAACGGGACTTACAGGGTTGATGGTAACGAATACTCATTGAGCAGGCACGGTTTCGCCCGCGATAGTGTGTTTGAAATAACTAAACACACCAACGATGAAGTTTTATTAACACTAAAAAGCAATCCTGAAACCGTAAAGAAATACCCTTTTGAATTTGAATTTTCTGTTAGTTATCTTTTACAAGAAAACAGCATACTAACCACATTTACTATTCACAATCCAAGCACACAAAACATATACTTTTCAGTGGGTGCACACCCGGGTTTTAACTTGCCTGCAAAGCAACTGAAAGACTATTACATTGAATTTGAAAAACCTGAAACACTTGAGCGTTGGCTGTTAAAAGACAATGTTTTTTCGGGCGAAACCGAAACGGTAGTTAGTAATTCAAACCGCTTACCATTAACGGCTTCTTTGTTTGATAAAGATGCTATCGTGTTTAAAAATATGGCTTCGAAAAAGTTGAATTTGAAAAGCTTTAGCGGTGATTTCACATTAACAATGGATTTTGATGGCTTCCCCTATTTCGGCATCTGGACCAAACCCAACTGCCACGAGTTTGTTTGCTTAGAGCCTTGGTGCGGACTGGCTGATAATGCCAACTTCGAGGGAGAATTTAAGGGGAAAGAGGGGGTTATTGTATTAAGCCCTAACAATACATTCACAAGGCAATTTTCTGTAGAAATAAACAATTAGCCAATCTGTAAATAAACAGATTGGCTAATTGAAAATATTGTTATCCGTTCATCGAAATCAGGAATTCTTCGTGAGTTTGAGTTCCGCGCATATATTTCAGCAGCGTATTCATGGCTTCTTCGGGGTTCATATCGGCCAAGTGGTTACGCAATACCCATATTTTCTGCATCACAGCTTTGTCAAGCAACAAGTCTTCGCGACGGGTACTTGAAGAAAGTATATCGATAGCAGGGTAAATACGCTTGTTCGATAGTTTACGGTCAAGCTGCAACTCCATGTTACCGGTTCCTTTAAATTCTTCAAAAATCACCTCGTCCATTTTGCTACCTGTGTCAATCAACGCAGTAGCTATAATGGTAAGTGAACCGCCGTTTTCAATTTTACGAGCAGCTCCAAAGAAACGCTTGGGTTTGTGTAATGCATTCGCATCCACACCACCCGAAAGTATTTTACCCGATGCCGGTTGCACCGTGTTATAAGCACGCGCCAAACGAGTAATAGAGTCAAGCACTATCACCACATCGTGTCCGCACTCTACCATACGCTTTGCTTTTTCAAGCACAATGTTGGCCAGTTTCACGTGTTTCTCGGCAGGCTCGTCAAACGTACTGCTGATAACCTCGCCACGTACGCTGCGTGCCATATCGGTTACCTCTTCAGGACGTTCGTCCACCAAAAGCACAATCAAATACACCTCAGGATGGTTTGCGGCAATAGCGTTGGCAATATCTTTTAGTAAGGTGGTTTTACCGGTTTTGGGCTGCGCCACAATCAAACCACGTTGTCCCTTACCAATGGGCGAAATCAAATCGATAATACGGGTGCTGTAATTTTTAGGGTCGTACACCAAATTTAGCTTTTCATCAGGGAAAAGCGGTGTAAGGTGTTCAAAACCCACACGGTCGCGAACATCAGCAGGGTCTTTACCGTTGATGCTCTCTACCTTTATCAGTGCAAAGTATTTCTCGCCTTCTTTGGGAGGACGAACGGTACCTTTAAGGGTATCACCTGTTTTAAGTCCCAGCAATTTTACTTGTGAAGGAGAAACATAAATATCATCTGGCGAAGGCATGTAGTTGTAATCGCTTGAGCGAAGGAAGCCGTAGCCGCCGTCTTGCACAATTTCCAACACCCCTTGTGAGCTAACCACCCCTTCAACTTCAGCATAGTTAATAAACGCATCTACAGCATTGCTATACCTTGCTCCACGCTCTTCGCGGGGTTGTTGGTGGCGTTGCTGGCGTTGCGGTTGTGCTTCGGGCTGTGGTTGTACTTGTGGTTGCGGAGCGGGTTTAGTTTCTTCATCAGCTACTAAATCCGGATCGTTTAATATAAAATCCAACGACATATCATCGCCGGTATCAATTACAAATTCTTGGGGTTCTGGGGAAGTAACGGGCACAGCATCAGTATCGGCGTCTTCATCGTCTTTCTTGCGTTTGCCACGTTTCTTAGGTTCCGGCTTTGTATCTTCAACAACCGCCTGCTCTTCTTTCTCTTGGGCAGGTTTTTTGCGCCCGCGGCGGGGCTTATCATCATCTTCAGCGGGAGTGCTTACCGCTTGGTGTTCAAGTATCTTATATATCAGGTCTTGTTTTTTTAGCTGCTCCGAATCTTTGATGTTGAATTTCCGGGCAATCTCTCTCAATTCGGATAAGAGTAAATCATTAAGTGTAAGAATGTCGTACATGAGGTGTTGCGGTAAAGTGTTGACAATACAAAAACAGGGTTCTGTTCTTTGGTATAGTAGTAAAGTTTAGTTGAAAATTAAATTGAAACAGTGAAATGGATAGATATATCCTGTTGCAATAATACAGGGTAGCATTGTAATGCGCAAGCGGTTTTTTTGATATACCCTGCACAGGGTAAGCAGGTTGCCGTTTTATTCAAACGCCGCGGCAGCTTTTTCAAGTGCAATACCTCGTGAAGCTTTGAATAAAATGTAGCTGTTTTGAGGCTTTTGCACCAAAAAATGCTCTCTTAACAGGGTCGAGTTTTCAAAATGCCGCGCATTAGCAATTTGTGCATAGGGTGCAAAAATAGGTCCTACAAAATAGACCGTTTCAAACCCAAGTTGTTTGCAAAGGGTGGCCATTGCCTCGTGTTCAGCAGGGGCAAAACTACCCAGCTCAAGCATATCCCCAATTACAACGATTTTATTTGGTGTTTCAAAGCCTGCAAAGTTCCTCAAAGCAACCTCCATGCTGCTGGGATTAGCATTGTAGCAATCCATATACAGCACATTACTGCCTCTTTTCACCACTTGCGAGCGGTTATTGGTGGGTGCGTATACTTCAACTGCAGCTTTTATTTGTTCTGCCTCAACCTCAAAATAATGACCGATAGAAGCCGCTGCCATAATATTCTGAAAATTATATTCACCGCTAAGATTTGCTTTTATAACCCCTGCACCATAGGGCAACACGGCTTCTATAAATGGATTAACAGATAATAATTCACCTTTATAATCAGCACTGGTTATTTTACGCTGCTCGGTATCATACCCATATTTATACTGGCGTTCAAGCCTGCTTGCCATACGTACCAACCATTCATCATTAGCATTTACAAACGCTAATCCGTTGTGGTGTAGCAGGTGCAGGTACAACATACTTTCTTCCTTTGCAACACCTTCAATACCACCAAACCCCTCAAGGTGTTCTTTCCCGATATTGGTAGTAATACCATAATTTGGCTCAGCTATTTGACATAACAATTCCATATCACCGGGCTGGTTGGTGCCCATTTCAATCACAGCAATTTCAACCTGCGGGGTGATAGAAAGTAGTGTTAATGGCACTCCGATGTGATTATTAAGATTACCTCCCGTAGCCAGTGTATTATATTTTTTTGAAAGTACTGCTAACAACAACTCCTTAGTAGTAGTTTTACCATTACTACCGCCCACTGCAATCACCGGAATATTCAATTGCCTGCGGTGGTAATTAGCAAGCTGTTGCAAGGCTTGCAAAGCATCATCGGTTTTTAGTATACGCTCATCGGTTGTTGCAATTTCTTCATCAACAACGGCATAGGCTGCGCCCTTCTCAAGAGCATCAGCAGCAAATAAATTGCCGTTAAAGTTGGCTCCCTTAAGGGCAAAAAATATGCTGCCCTCAATTATATTACGTGTATCGGTACACACCTTATAACTGCGGGTGTACAACCCGTATAAATGCTGTATGGAAGGTAATAACTGCATGGCTTAAAAACCCCGCTATATTAAGCTAAATTTAGCGCTTATCGTTTTTTTGTTACATTGGGGCAACATTTTACTATTTAACACTATCTAACTATGTACTTAAACCCACGTGTGCGCATGAGAAAAACGTTTACCCTTTTGGCGACATTGGCCTTCTGTTCTTTTGCCTTTGCGCAAAGTCCTAAATTTTATTTAGACAATTCACTGGTGTTTAATTCTGCTCCGCAACAAAAAATTCCTTTTCCTTTTGTGGGCGGTTTGGTTTCTCCCCAATTTTCAAACATTGATTTAAATGCCGACGGTGTAAAAGACCTTTTTGTGTTTGACAGGGGCGGGAACAAAGTACTGACCTTTATTCGTAATACAGGTAATGGTGCCGATTGGATTTACGCTCCTCAATATGAATTTGGTTTCCCTAAAATAAATTCTTGGGCACTGTTAGTAGATTACAATAAGGATGGCAAAGAGGATATTTTTACGGCCGCCGACCCCTATTATTACTCTCAATCGATAATGGTATATAAAAACGTATCAGCCAATGGCATTCCTGCTTTTGAGGTTGCTAAAGAAGTGCTTGAATACGACCAAAACGTGGACGGTTTACCATTAGCCTCTATTTACAATATTGATATTGATATGCCCGCAATTTTTGATGCCGACGGCGATGGGGATATTGATATTTTAAGCTTTGACGCTTCAGCGGCTTCTATCACCTTATACGGAAACGAAGCTGTTGAAGACACTTTACCAATGGATAGTCTTCGCTACCGTGCCTACGATTTATGCTGGGGTAATTTTAGGGAAAGTTTTATCGACCGTAGCGTTACGCTGGGTGTAGAATGCTGGGGCGGTAAGTATTATCCGAAAAAATCAGGAGCGCACTCAGGCTCTACCATGTTGATGCTTGACATGGATAACGATAACGACAATGATTTGATATTGGGTGACGCTTCATACGATGAGCTTACCCTACTTACCAACGGAAAAACCCAGTTTTCATGGTATTCTGATTCGATGGTAGCTTATGATACCGTATTCCCATCGGCTAACCGTGCAAAAGTATACACCTTCCCTGCTGCATTTTATGTAGATGTAACAAACGATGGGGTTAAAGACTTAATTGTTGCCCCAAATATGGCTTCAGGAGGTAAAACATTAAATCAGGTATGGTTCTATAAAAACAACGGTACCAACACTTTGCCTGCATTTGCATTAGTAAAACAAAACTTTATACAGGACAGCACCATTGATTTCGGTTCGGGAGCTGCACCGGCTTTCTTTGACGTGGATAATGATGGTGACAGCGATTTGATTGTGGCACACAGGGGCGATTATCAGGTGACTTTAAACGCCGCTGACCGCATGAATTTGTTTCTGAACACCGGAACCAAAACCAAACCCGTATTTGAACTGCAAAGCGGCAACGATTATTTAGGCTTGATTAAAGACGGTATTCGTGACATGAAGCCTACTTTCGGCGATTTGACAGGCGACGGAAAGCCTGATATGCTGATAGGCGATGCTGACGGTAAATTGTGGATGTACCAGAATAATACCTCAACAAGTCTATCGTTTACTACGCCTATAAAAAATTACATGAAAATTGATGTGGGCAATGCTGCCGCACCTCAACTTATCGACCTTGATAAAGACGGCCTGCTTGATATTGCCGTAGGTACTTCATCGGGTATAATCAATTTCTTCAAAAACAAGGGTACTGCTTCTGCTGCAAACTTTGACAGTATTCCAACTATCGACACTTTGGGCGGTGTATTTGTAAACGCTTGGTATTACTACTACGTACCCGACCCTAACACCGGTGAAATTATAGATACTACTGTAGTTTACGATACAAAAGGCTATGCTACTCCCCATTTTGGAGACTTTGACCTTGACGGTAAGCTGGACTTAGCGGTAGGTTGCTACAGCGGTAAACTTTGGATGTTTGACAGCATTACCGATAACCTAAACGGCGATTTTGTACCCAACGATACTTTCCTGTTCAATAACATTACCAAGCAAATGGGCGGCTACTCACCCGGTATGCGCTCTGTACCCGTAGTGGCAAAACTTAGCGATAGCGCAAAAGCTAAACCTATTATGGTAATTGGTAATTTTAGAGGAGGCATTAACTTCTTAAACGCTCTGGAGGATACTTCAAAAGTTCAAAACCCTATCGGGGTGCGTGAAATAAACCCTGAACTGACTGTATCTGTATACCCCAATCCTGCAAATACCAGTGTAAGCATTAGCCGCAGCCTGCAACAATACGATGGTGCGGTAGATGTTACTTTAATTGATTTATTAGGCAGGGAGGTATATGCCGGAGTTATTGCTGAAGGCAGTGCGATGCACACTATTAGCACCACGCATTTGCAACAAGGTATTTATTACATACAACTACACGGAGGATTGCACTACAAAGCAGTGCAAAAAATAACAATACTAAGGTGATGGGAGGTCAGGCTTAAACCTCTTAGACTACTTTTTCTACACTGAATGGCACTCTGCACTGGGTGCCATTCGTGTTTTCAGGCATTACATAGTCAATTGTTGGAACACGTCTTCCAAACGCTGTGTTTCCTGTGCCGATTCTAAGATTACAAGGTTATTATCCACCGCAAAACGGAACAACAACTCTTTTATCTCATCAGGGTTGCCTGCCAGCAATTGCCAGCGGTTGTCGCCCAAATGCTTTGCCTGCGAAACGCCTTTAATGGTTTTTAGCTGCTGTTCAGTTACGTTGCCCTTAAACACCACTTTAATAATTGCATTGCCGCCTTTCACAAAACGGCTCTTCAAAGTTTGGGTGTCATCATCGGCCACAATCTGACCTTTATTTATAATTATCACACGGTCGCACAATGCCTCTACCTCTTGCATAATGTGGGTAGAAAGTATTACCGTGCGGTCTTTACCCGTTTCTTTAATCAAATTACGTATTTCACTAATTTGGTTAGGGTCAAGTCCGCTGGTAGGCTCATCCAAAATAAGCACCTTGGGGTTGTGTAACAACGCTTGTGCCAACCCTACCCGTTGACGGTAGCCCTTCGATAGCTGCCCTATCTTCTTTTTACGCTCAGGGGTAATGCCTGTTTTCTCAATAATCTCATCTACCTGTACATTCACATTACCCGTCAAACCATGTAGTTTAGCAGTAAAATGCAAATACTCGCGCACGTACATATCCAAATACAACGGGTTATGCTCAGGCAAGTAGCCAATGTGGCGACGCACTTCAATGGGGTTTTCAGTCACATCAAACCCGCATACTTCGGCTTTACCCTCCGTTTGGGGGATAAAGCACGTTAATATTTTCATAGTGGTTGATTTTCCGGCACCGTTAGGACCAAGGAAACCAACAATTTCACCGGGGTTAACAGTGAACGAAATATCATTAACGGCCTTTTGAGTGCCGTATAGCTTGGTGAGGTTTTGTACTGAGATTGACAAGCGACTATCTTTTTTAAAGCGACAAAAATACAGTTTATAAACGCATAACGGCATTTTTTGGTGTGCAGGTTAAAATGCAGGGAAAGTTTTTAGGGTAACAATAATATCCACCCCTTCACCGGCTGATTTAAATCATAACTTGTGTATTAAAGTTTATAATTATCTTGCGAACATCTTACAGTAAACTTCCGTCCTCAAAATCAAGATGGCAAAAGTAACTTTCGCTAATAACAAAAGCCCTTTTTATGCGGCTCTCCACAAAGAAGTAGACGCATATTTTAAAGAAACCAAGCTTTCTAAACAAGGTAACTGGAAACTTTACATAAAAACATTTGTGTTTTTATCGGTAACGGTGTTGTTATACACTTGGCTGGTATTTTACACTCCGGTATGGTACGTGGCTCTTTTAGCTGCTGCTTTGCTGGGCATGAATCAGGCTTTTATAGGCTTTAATGTGATGCACGATGCCTGCCACGGAAGCTATAGCACTAAAAAGTGGGTGAATGATTTTTTTGGCTACAGCATGAATTTTTTGGGCAGTAATGCCTTCTTATGGAAAACCAAGCACAATGTAGTGCACCATACATTTACCAATATTGACGGGATTGACGATGATATAATGAAGATTCCCGTACTGCGCCACTGCGAAACCCAAAAGAAACTAAAAATGCACCGCTACCAACACATTTACGGTGTATTGGTGTATTGCCTCACCATCCATTTTTGGGTATGGCTGATGGACTTTATAAAATACTTTACAGGCAAAGTGGTAGTAACTCCGCTTAAAGATTTCACCGTAAAAGAGCATATTATTTTTTGGGTGAGCAAGGTTTGGTATGCTGTGGCATACATTGCTATCCCTTGGTATTTTTTAGGCTTTACCAACTTTATTATCGGGTTTATGGTAATGAATGCTTTGTTTGGCCTCACTATGTCGGTAGTGTTTCAATTAGCCCACGTGGTAGAAAAAGCGCACTTTGAAGAAGCCCTGCACGGTGATAAACTGATTGAGAAAGAATGGGCAGAGCATCAAGTGCTTACTACTTGTAACTTCTCATTAAAAAATAAAGCATTGTCGTGGTTCTTAGGCGGTCTTAATTTTCAAATTGAGCACCACCTGTTCCCCAAAGTAAGCCACATTCATTATCCTGCATTAAGCCCCATTGTGGAGCGCGTATGCAAGCAATACAACGTTACCTACAACTATTACCCAACCATGGGCGAAGCCATCGTTTCGCACTATAAGGTAATGCGCGATTTAGGGCGTTAACTTTTTAGACGAAACCCATACTCTCATAGGCAACAACCCATAGATATATGGGTTCTTTAGGTTATAACCTCATTGCGTATGAAAAGATTTCTTCTTGTTTTTATAATTGCGCTGCTTTGTAAAACAGTTCCCGGTCAAAATATAGTTGGCTCTTATATAGGTTATAAAGCTATCGACTCCGTTACCTACGAAGTATATTTAACCCTATACCGTGATTGCGCGGGAAGTTCTGTAAACACCCCCAACATAAAAGTTACAGGTAAATCATCAGGAATATATACAGCTAGCACCACCCTGCAATCAGTTAGAGATGTTACAGGCTCTTTTAACGGTTGTACTACCCAAACAACTTGTAACAGCGGTTCTTTCCCTTTAGGCATTCAAGAGCTTGTTTATAAAACCACCGTTGATGTTTCATCAGGTGCCTGCCGTTATTATTTTGAGTACGATACTGGCAGCCGCCCCTCTTATATTACCAATGGTGCTGCAAGCACCCCCCTATCAAACAGTGTATGGATTGATAAATGCCTGGGTGCCAATACCAGTGCTGTTTACTCCTTACCACCGCAATTCATACTACCATTAGGGCAAGATTTTATTCATAACCACGGCTTTTCCGATGATACCGATTCGTTAAGCTATAACCTTGTGGCTCCGTTGGGGGCAGCATCAAGCAATTGGCAAAAACCCGTTACGTTTCTTGGGTTCCCTAATGCCTCCCTTATCTTTCCGTCAGGGTTTCGTTTAGATAGTGTAAACGGTTCATTTATGTTCAGGCCCACAAAAAACAACGAAATTTCATCCTACTGTATACAAATTACTGAGTGGCGAAAATCAGGAAACAGCCGAACCGTAATTGGCCAAACAAGGCTTGAAGGCACTTTTTTTGTGATGTTAGACAGTATAAACAAAATGCCCAAACTATCCGGAAGCAATACTGTTGCCTGTGTGGGTAAAAAACAGTGCATTACCATTACTTCCTCAGATTCGGACACTAGTGACAGTACTTTTATCTCGTTTGCAAAACTATTACCGGGTGCAACCACTACCATTACTTACAATGGAAAAAATGCTGTTGCTGAAGTATGCTGGACAGCACAAACCAGCGATTTAGACAACACAAATTTTATTGTTGCTACTGTACGCGACAACAGTTGCCCCAAAAATGGCACCGCCGCAAGGAGTTTTATCTTCAGTGCAAAAGAGACACCGGATAGCAGCTACTTTGGTTTAGGGGGCAAGTCGGTATCGTGTAATACCGCCCGAATTAAGTTAATCACAAAAAAATCATTAGCCCAAGCTACTTTCCACTTTCAGCCCATTGATTCAGTGATAGCCTGGCAAATTAATGGCGACTCGTTGAGTGTTTCGTTTGCCGATACGGGTTGGAACAAGTTTTCGGTGCTGCTTCGTACAAGTGCCCCTTGCACCAGCGACCCGTTAGTTGATTCGGTATATATTCCTGCCACTTCGTACAAGTTTCAAATTTCTGCCACAAACGATACCACCTTATGTACGGGCGACTCGATACCACTGTTTGCAACACCCTTAAACGGTATTGCCCCGTTTACCTACAGCTGGAGTTTAAACGGCGCAGGTTTATCCAATAGTGCCTCTTTGTATAACCTCCCTGTTGCCACTGCTGCTTATAAAGTTATTGTAACTGATAATAACCGCTGTGTGGCATCAAAAAATATAATCGCAACGGTAAACAGTATCCCAACGGTATCGGCCGGAATGGCCAAAACGGTATGCCCCAAAACATCGTTTACCCTTGAGGCTGTTATATCGGTAATATCAAAAGCTCCCTACACTTTTATATGGAACGGAACCGACACCGGGCAAACCCTTGCACGCAGTCTTAACAACAGCAAATGGTTTCATGTAATTGCAAAAGACAGTAATGGCTGCTCATCATTGGCTGATTCGGTATATTATACTGTGTACCCTTTTAAGCTTACCAATTTCCCTGATACTACCATCTGTTATGCCACATCCGTTTCAATGGCTGCCACCGCAACCAACTTTAAAAACCCATTAAAGTATGAATGGATTGGTACTTCTAATATTTCAAACACGATAACTGCATTAAACCTTACCAAAGACTCTTTATTTGTACTAAAAGCTAAAGACGGCAACGGGTGTGAGTTGTATGACAGTGTACAAGTTACTGTACTGCCCAAACTGCTAATAAATGCAACCGCTGATACAGGTGTTTGTAAAGGGGGCGATATTACCCTTAAAGTAAAAGGGCACAACGGGGTTATGCCTGTTTCTTATTTGTGGGACACCACTTATACAACAGATACGTTGCGCGTTACCGTAAATGCTACCCAAACACATTACTTAAAAATAACCGATGCTTTTGGTTGCGTTGGATTAGATACTATTACAGTGACAGCCAACCCCAACCCATTGCCCAATGCAGGGGCTGATAGTGTTGTGTGCAAGGGTACCACCTTAACTTTTAAGGCTACCAATAGCGCAGGTACAGCACCGTTTAGCTATTTGTGGGATAATACACACGCCACTGATACCTTCAGCACGTTAGTTACATCACAAAAAAGTTATGTAGTAAAGTGTACGGATAGCAATAATTGTGTAGGCTTTGATACTGTAGCCGTTAACGTGCATCCAACAAGCAAAGCAACATTTACACCCCTTCCGCAGCTTTGCCAAAACGATACTCTGCAAACACTGCAAGTACTGCCCACTGGCGGCACGTGGTTGGGCAACGGGGTAAGCGGCAATGTGTTTAGCCCCCAACAAGCAGGAGCCGGAATACATATTCTTGCTTACTCTTTTACGGATACTTTCGGCTGTATTTCAGCAGACACCACCACCGCACTTGTTGATACAGTTCCCGTACCTTCATTTACAGTAGATATTGATACCGGTATTGTTCCTTTTACAATTAACCTTACCAACACAACCCCGCCGCCTGCAAACACATGGCAGTGGGAAGTACGAAATGAATTTGACACCGTTACGCATACCTCTACCAATAAAAATCCATCATTCACAATAACTACAGTAGGAAAGTATAGCATCCGTTTAACTGCGGGAGATGGTAAATGCTACGGGGAAACAACAGTGAACAATGCTGTAATTGGGCAACTGAAAGTGGGTATTAATGCAGATGAAAATCCTTTTATAATTTATCCCAACCCTGCCGCTACTAAAGTATTTGTTAAGGGTAGGGAAATAAATACCATTAAATTGTACGATATACAAGGCCGTGAAATTTCAATTAGTACTGAACATGAACAAACCGAGCATACGGTGTTCTTGCCCAATATTGAAACAGGCCTCTACCTGCTTCATCTTGAGTATAACGACAAAAAAAATTATGTATATAAATTGATTGTTATACATGAGTAAATGCCCTCTCTCACAAGGCATTGTTAAATAATTACAAATAAATTGCCCATAAATAAGCAACGTATAACCTACACCAACGTATCTTTCTTATACAAGCCTATACCATCTTTTATGAAAAGGAAATTTTATCAATTACGAGGTGCATTTATTTTTTCGCTTATTTTTTTAAGCCAGATTTATTCGGCATCAGCAAATGCAACCATGGGCTCACATATTACTTATAAAGCCATCGATTCAGTTAACTATATCGTTTACGTAACACTATACCGTGATTGCAATGGCTTAGTCCCTTCAAGTCCTGTACTTACAGTTACCGGAAAATCAACGGGTACATTTACCAGCACAACAACGTATATCAACAAAACCGATATCACCCATTTATATTCCCTATCAGGCTGTACGTTAGGCAGTCGTTGCACAAGCTCAGGAAATTATGGTATTGAGGCTTGGGAATTTGCGGATACAATTAACATTTCAGGCGGTGCGTGCGAGTATAGTTTTGCAATAACTGAGTGCTGCCGCAGCGGAGCCATTTCAACAGGCATGGCCACTACTGATATGTACAACTTTGCATGGGTAAATAAATGCGGCGGAAAAAATACCGCTCCCAAACTGGTACAACATCCCCGCTTTTTACTCCCCGTAGGAAAGGATATTACCATTAACCACGCCATGATGGAGTATGACGACACTCAAGATTCAGTGTCGTTTATACTGGCCCCTGCTTATACTGCAGCCAGTACTGTTGCTTCCTATGCCGGAAGTTTTAGCTACACAAAACCGCTTACATTTTTAGGCTTTCCAAACGTAAGCCTTTCTAACCCTGCCGGTTTTCGCATGGATAATGTTACGGGAGAAATTAATTTTAGACCAACCAAACAGAATGAAATAGGGATAGTTTGTATTGAAGCACGGGAATACCGAAAAGTAAACGGAACCGAAACGTTGGTAGGCTTTAGTAGATTAGAGATAATGGTTAATGTTGTTTCATCTGCAAACATGAGTATGCCGACAATTAGCACTGCCGATGAGTCTACATGCAGCGGTGTAAGCAAATGTATAAACATCACTACAGGTGGCGTTGACACTACCTTTTTTGCCGGCTGGAGCCAGAATATACCGGGTGCAACTATTACCAACGTAACCAATACACCCAACCCAATGGCCACCTTATGCTGGACCCCAACCATCGCGCAAATTAGAAGAGCCCCCTACTTGTATGTTGTAGGTACTATCAGCAATCAATGCGTTGCCAATGCTTATATGCAAAATACACATGCCATTTATGTAAGGAAGGGTTATGACAGCAGTAACCACGCTGTTGAAAAAGTGGTGGTGGGTTGCAACAAGGTAATTGTAAAGGCTTATAAGGATTCTTTTCCCGACCTTACGCTTGACTGGAAAATTGAAAACGGATTTTTTGATACCATTATCGGCGACTCGGCAATTATGTACTTCAACAAGCCGGGCTGGAACCACTTTGCCATAAGGAGTAAAAACAAGTTTGGCTGTTTTGGCAATTATGAGCGTGATTCTGTTTTTATTTCTCCGTTATACGCCCTGCAATTAAACACCTCAAACGATACTGTATCGTGCAAATTTGATACTCTGCAACTTAGCGCTACACCCTCAAACGGCAGCGGTCCGTATAAGTTTTGGTGGGATGACAATGCTACTGAACACAGCGGTATTGCAAGAATACCTATGCTGGCTACTAAGTACTACAAAGTAACTGCGGTTGACGGAGCAGGTTGCTTAGGTACTGATTCTATACGTGTGGCTGTTTCAGCGCCACTTGCTTCTATTGGTCCTGATACAACCGTATGCCGTTATACACAACTGCAATTAACCGCCAAACCCGTATCGGGTATTGCGCCTTTTAAATATGAATGGGTTGGCATTGACACTACACAAAGCATCACCCGACAGATAAACGACTCTGCCCGATTTAATTTAAAAGTAACTGATTCTACAGGCTGTTACGACATTATTACCCGAAAAGTAAATGTATTTAAGTTTAGCCTTGATTTAGGTGCCGATAGGGTTATTTGCCACAACAAATCTGCTACTGTAGTTGCCACTGCGGTTGACGGGGCAGGTCCGTTCTCGTTCCCCTGGCCTATTATTCAAACCAACAAAGCTTCTTATACTTATACCCCAACCGCTGACTCTGTGTTTACCATTTCTATAACAGACAGCAGAGGTTGTATTGCCTACGATACCTTAGTGGTAAAAAGCAATCCTGCCATCACTGTTTCGTTACCTGCTACAGATAGTGCATGCGTTGGCACAAAAATTACCCTTGATGCCTCAGCAAGTAGTGGAGGTAGCGGGCCTTTGACTTATTCATGGAATTCATTATCTCCCACATCGCCTATATTTTTGTTTACTGTTTCGCTTGCTACCCGCCAGATAAGGGTAACTGTAACCGATAGCGTTGCATGTTCAGCTACCGATACATTGTTTATGACTCCCTTCCAAAACCCAATGGCGTTTGCCGGTGCTGATTTTACGGTCTGCTACGGAGCTACCGCCGCACTAAAAGCAACCGCATCAATAGGCAAAGCCCCTTATACTTACAGTTGGGTTAACGGTGCTACTACTGATACTACCTCGTTTGCGGTTTATACAACCAACACTTATAAGGTTATTGTTACTGATAGTTTTGGCTGTCAAGACGATGATGATATCAGAGTTAGTGTACACCCCAGAAACAGGGCAACCATTACGGCACCCGCGCAGGTTTGCGCCAATGCTCAACCCGTTGCATTAATGGCATCGCCAAGTACAGGAAGCTGGCAAGGCAATGGCGTTACAGGCACTTCGTTTAACCCTGCCGTTGCAGGTAGTGGTAACCACAGTTTGTTCTACAGCTTTATGGGGTCAAACAGTTGCCCGATGACAGATACCGTAAACATACACGTTACCAATAACGTACCTGTTGCAGCCTTTACAAATAGTAATAACGTAGGCAACCTACCGCTTACCGTTCAGTTTCTTGACTTAACATCAGGAGGAGCCAGCAGCTGGAACTGGTTAATAACAAATGCTGCCAACACAATAGTAACCACATCAACCCAACAAAACTTTACGTATACGTTTACAAGCTTGGGTACCTACAATGTAAGACTGATAGTATCTAACGGCACTTGTTCAGACACCATTGAAAAGAAAGACCTGATAACTGTTACTAAAAATGTAGGAATACAATCCATTGCAAATTCACATTACAAAATATACCCCAACCCCGTTGCATTAAGCAATATGCTTACCGTAGAAGGTGAAAACATTGCTGCTATCCGTATTACCGACATTACAGGCCGCACAATAAACGCAGGAGTACCTGATATTGGTGCGCAAAAGGCAACAATTGCCACTGATGCTTTTGAAGCCGGTGTATATCATCTATTACTTACGGATATATTCGGGGTACAATATCAATACAGTTTTATTATTACTAAATAATATTGATTATGAAGAAGGCTTTTTACCAACTATTTTTTGCGATTGCATTTTTATGCATTGCTGCACAAGACACCAAAGCAGGGCACGTAATAGGTGCCGACATAACTTATGTAAACAAGGGTAACGATAGCTTATTGGTTACTTTACACCTGTACAGAGATTGCAATTCTATTGTTGCACCAATCCCCCCCATAAGTGTTACATCAGCCTGCAAAACTACCTACTTTCCTTTAACCCTAATTTCATCTACTGATATTACCGGTGTGGGGATTAACTGTAGTATGCAAAGCCGCTGCACAGGCAGCTACGCATACGGTGTTGAAGACCGCGTTTATACAACTACTGTTTATATTGGCGGAGATACCTGTTGTTTTTACCGTTTAGGCTGGAAGGATTGTTGCCGGGCAGCAAACATCACTACCGGCGCAGCAGGGAATTACTTTTATACAGAGGCTACCATAAACAAATGCCTTGCGCCAACCAATTCATCGCCGGTTTTTTCATCTACCCCACAGGTACTTCTTCCCGTAGGTCAAGATATTAGCCTGAATTTTAAAAACACCGACCCTAATTATGATATGCTCACCTATGAGCTAATTGACCCATACTCGGGTCTTGATACTATAATAAGTTATTCCGGTTCATGGTCTCCAACCAAACCTCTTACCTTTCTGGGCTTTCCAAATGCAAACCTTAGTCTTCCTGCCGGCTTCCATTTTGATAACTCTACCGGTCTTATTAGGTTTAGACCAACTAGACAAAATGAGGTTTTTGTTATTTCAGTTAAAGTTAGCGAATGGCGCATGATTAACGGAGTAAAAACCAAAATAGGTACGGTTATTAGAGATTTGCACCACATGGTTATTCCCTCGCCAAATAATAAAATCCCTTTATTTACAACCACATCTGATGATATTATGATGTGCGGTACTTCATCAACTTATTGTTTCAACATTACGGCTGATGATTACGATACTGATGATACTTTAACTTTTACGTTCGACCATTTATTGGATAGTGTTGTAATAACAAACATAGGCACTGTAAAAAGGCCGATAATGAAAGTATGTGTAACATTAGACTCGGCCGAAGTAAACTCAAACAAACCCTTAGAAATACTTGCAAAAGTATTTGATAACGTTTGCCCCCTAAGAGGAAGCAGCACAAAAGTGTATAAGCTGCGCATAGGGCCTCACATGCCCGATAGCTTTGCTTTAAACAAAGCACTAAGCTGCCGAAGGTTAGATGCTGCCTTTATAAATGGCTCATCCGTAACCTCTGGTTTTAATACTCTTTTCGAAATCAAATCGGCCAATAACACCTATACGGAGCCTACAGCCAATCTTCTTACTGTTAATGATGTGAAAGAATCGGGCTGGCACAAGATAAAAATGGTAGTTAGCTCTAATGCTTTTTGCGATACTCGTACTTACAACGATTCAATATTTATCCCACAATCCAATTTTATGTCGGTACAGGTGGGTAAAGACAGTTCGGTATGCTTTACTTCCGCTTATACGGTTTCATCAGCAATTACCAACGGAAACGCCCCATTTAAATACCAATGGAGCACGGGTGACTCAACCGCTGCTATTGCAAAAACATTGGCGTTGGGAACAAATACTTTCGGGCTTGAGCTAACCGACTCTGCAGGTTGCGTAGCAAAAGACACTGTGCTGGTAAAATACTATAATCCAACCGCTGTACTTAGCGGCGATACTGCTAAATGTGTAAACGACAGTATTACCCTTACCGCTACAGTAAGCAATACCATTAAACCTGTTTACCAATGGTCAGGTTTTGCGACAGGTCAAGCGGTTATCCGCACAAAATTAACAGCCTCAAAACAATTCGTTTTTGCATTAGCTGATAGTTCGGGTTGTTTACTTACCCAAACACATGATGTATTTGCTTCAGCTCCAATCGTAACCTTAACTCACGATCATACGCAATGTGTGGGCGATTCTATAAGGCTTTCATCCACCACCTCAGGAGGTTTAGGCACACACACGGTTGATTGGCCTATTTTCTCAAAAAGCGGAGAAAATATTGCCCTTAGCCCATCCGTTTCAGCAGGCAAAATATATTTTTATACAACTGTAACCGATGATTTGGGTTGCCAAAGCACCAAAACAGACTCCGTTACCATTAATGATTTGCCCGTTGTTAACCTAACTGCACCCGGCAGCCATTGTCAAAACACAGGACTGGTTTCATTAACGGCTTCACCAACAGGCGGTGCATGGAGCGGACCTTCTGTTACCGGTACTGATTTTAATACCAATACCAGCGGTGCAGGCAGCTTTACACTGAAATATTCTTATACCGACCCAACTACAGGTTGCTTGGGCGAAAAAACTACTCCGATAACCATTAATGCTACTCCTATCGCTGATTTTATGCCCAGCACTAATATGGGAAACAAACCTTTAATGGTGGGTTTGTTTAATACCACTGCTGATACCTCTGCAACGTGGAATTGGATAGTAAAAGACAGCACAGGCGCAGTAGTACATACCAGCACACAACGCCACACTACTTACACATTTACTACCGAGGGTAAATACACCGTTGTTTTAGTTGCTACCAAGGGCTCTTGCGCTGATACGGTTGAAAAAACCGATGTAATAGTGGTGACTTCGAATGTGGGTGTTGGCGAACTAATCCCAGCAAACGTAAAACTATACCCCAACCCTGCAAATGACTTTGTAGTTGTTGAAGCTGATGTTGAAATAAGTGCTGTAACAATAACTGACGCTTTGGGCAGGGTTTGGAATGCACCCATAAATATTGAAGGCAAAAAAGCTATTATAAATACTGAGGGTTTAAGTACTGCCACCTATATGATTAAAATAACCACCGTTGATGGTAAACAAGGGATAGCCCAAGTGGCTGTATTGCGCTAGCAACGTTTCATTTTAAAGTATATTGTAATTGCAAAACGGCCTCGTGTTTAAATACACGGGGTCGTTTGTTTTGTAATAATAGGTTCAAATTACCGTCATTGCCATGTCAAATGGTTATTTGGGGTAACAGCGGCTATTTATGTCTGGTATCTTTGCTATACCAACCACCTCGTGTTATGAAAAAACTATCATTACTCTTATTAGTATTTTTTGCTTCTGTTTCAATCTCACTTGGTGACCATTTGTTGGGCTCACAACTTGAATGCAAATCACTGGGAAACAAAAAGTATCTAATCACTCTAACCACCTATAGAGACTGTAACTCAATAAGCATAATAACAGGTCAATTATTTGCACTTTGCTCAGCAGGTTCAAAATCATTCAGCTTAACTCAAGTCTCAACTACCGATATTACCGGTACAAATAGCGCTTGTGGTGTATCAAGCAGTTGTTCGGGCAGTTTTTCCTATGGGTTTGAAAAACGTGTGTTTGAAAGTACAATTGATTTAAACAGCTTGAGTTGTTGCGAAGTAACCCTTAGCTGGGACCAGTGTTGCCGAAGCACATCCATAACTACCGGAGCCCAGGGTGCAAACTATTACACCGAAGCAATGATAAATACATGCATTGTTAGCAATTTTGAGTGGAGCAAAATAGACCCTGTTTTACTACTTACAGTCGGTACCGACCAAATTCTTAATTTTTCAGCTCAAGACCCTATAGAAAAGGATTCTATCAGTTATAAATTAATTAATCCGCAAAGTGCGCAAGGGAGCAATATTGCTTACGGAGGATCGTTTTCAGCACAAAAACCGATAACATTTTTAGGGTTTCCGAATGCTAACTTAAACAGCCCTGCCGGATTTCAGTTCGATGCCATTAGAGGAAACCTTACTTTTAGGCCCACCAAGCAAAATGAAATCACGGTTATTGTTGTAGAAGCTACTGAATGGAGAAAGATTGCGGGAACACCAACTATAATTGGAAGATATCGAAAAGAAGTTACTTTATTTGTTTCTCAATCATCAATAACGGGCGCTAACCGACCTCCGGTGCAAAAAGGCTCAGGGCTTTATGCCGCCTGCTCAGGTGATACCGGTATAGCAGTTATTGAAATTAATGAAAATGATGCTACCCAAGCTCTTACATTAAATCTTCAGCACAATCTTAAATGGGCATCTGCTAAACTTTTAGGCGGGGCTTACGGAAGAACTGTGTTTGTGCGGTACTTAACCGATAGTATGCCAATAGATGGAATTGAGAACGCATTTACGTTGGAGGTAAAAGATGATGCTTGCCCTGTTATGGGTAGGACTGTGAAAACATACGGCTTATGGAGATCCTATAATACGTTTACTGACAGTGCCACTATTAAAAAATCCTCGAGCTGCGGAAAAGCCCACTTTTCCTTAAACAACCGCCACCCGTCAGGGCTTGTAACATATACATGGGACATAAGTGCAAATGGGGTAGCCGCAACTGCAATAGCAGATAATATAACTGTTACTTTAAAAGATACCGGTTGGGTAAAAGCAGAAACGTGGGTAACCGCGGGATGCAGATATTATAAGTACGTTGATTCCATACATGTATCTAACTTAGAAATAGTAAAGGTGAGTGCAGGACGCGATACGATGTTATGCGGAGGTGCGGCAGTAACTATTGCTGCAAAACCTGTTTATGGTAAACCTCCCTATACCTACCAATGGTCAAGCGGTGCAACTACTGATACTACAACTATTATCCCCTTACTACACGGAAGAAATTACATGGTAGCTATGACAGATAGTAATGGTTGTGTTTCAAAAGACACTCTTTTCGTTAATTACATCTCCCCCACTATAACTCTTTCAGGAAATAAGGCAGTTTGCAAAAACGATAGTTTCCTTCTTTCAGCGTCCTTTTATGGCACAGCAAACCCTTCGTTTGGATGGAAGGGCTTTACAGCCAACACTTTACAAATAAAAACTGCTATAACAACTGCCACAACCTTTGTTTTTGAAGTGCAAGACAGTGGTTGTTTATTTAAGGATAGCATGACCGTACTTTCTTCGGCACCTACACTCACCTACCAGCACGACAGTGTGTATTGCATCGGGGATACTATGACGCTTACTGTAACTGCATCAGGGGGTGTTCCTCCTTATACGATATATTGGGACACTTACACATTAACGGGTACTTCTGTAAAGGTAGCTACTAAAAACAGTGCCCCGGGCTATACCTATTTTACAACAAGGGTCTCGGATTCTATAATGTGTAAAACCACAATAAATGGTAGAGCATTACTAAATCCCATACCTGCATTAACTCTTACAAAATTACCCCCCGTTTGTATTACTACTCCAAATGTAAACCTTGCGACAGCAGTAACTCCAACGGGTGGAATTTGGAACGGTAATGGAGTAACCGCAGGAAGCTTCAGTCCTTCTGCGGCAGGCACAGGCCTCCATTACCTGCAATACGACTACACCGACCCGCTAACAGGCTGCTCTAATACCACAAAAACGTTTCAACGGGTTATAAATCCACCGATTATAAATTTCACCGCTGACAGTAATACAGTAATACAAGGCACTGTATTGCAATTTGTAAACCAATCAACGGCAGATACTTCCTTTACTAATAAATGGGTGTTTGGATTACCTGAAACGCCTGCTAACACAAGAACAACAGGAGATGTTAAGTTTCCGTTCAACGATACAGGACTGTATACTGTAAAATTGGTGGTAAACGACGGCTTTTGTAAACCTGATTCTATTATAAAAACTAATTATATAAGGGTTTATGAACCCAAACAGTCCTCAATTGGAGTTGGCGATATAACTGCTGAACAACTAAAAGCATTTCCGAATCCTGCAAATAACTTTGTGATTGTAGAAACGGATACCGAAATAAGTACTGTAATAATAACTGATGTTTTGGGCAGGGTTTGGAATGTACCTGCTACAATTGACGGCCAAAAAGCAACCATAAATACTGAAGGTTTAAGCACTGCTACTTATGTAATCAAAATTACTACTGCTGACGGCAGGCATGGAACAGCACAAATAGCTGTATTGCATTGATAAATTTCATTCTATAAATGTCTTAACTGCAAAAGGCTTTGTGTTTTGTAAATACAACATCATTTTTGGGTCAACGTATTGTAATATTGGTATTTAACACACATTTATAATTTTTTATATTTTTAATTTTGAATTACAAATCTATCTGTGATTCCTATGAAGAAATTTATACTTTCAGCCATATTGCTATTCATCTGTTTTAGCGCAATTAAAGGTTCGCATATATTAGGGGGTGAGATTACTTATAAATACCTTTCGCAAAATAAATATTGGGTAACGCTTACATTGTATCGCGACTGTGGTAGTTCCTCGCAAATTTCAGGTGGGGTAATAGTCGCATCGTGCAATACCGACAGTGCGGCATTTACATTAACAAAAACCAAAGTTACTGATATTACCCAAACCAACCCTGCTTGTGGCGGGGCATTAGGGACCTGCGGAATAGGAACGTTTCCGTACGGGATAGAAGCAAATGTATGGGAAGGGGAAATAGACCTTTCCTCATTTAACTGTTGCGAAATAACGCTTAGTAGGCAAGAATGTTGCGGCGGCGGCTACTCAACCATTAGCGCATCATCTACCGTTCTTTATTTTGAAGCAAAACTTAATAAGTGCTTGCAAAACTCCTCGCCCGTATTTGATAAAATGCCAACATTTTTATTACCCGTTGCAAAGGATGCCTTCATCAGTTACCACGCAGTGGATAGCTTATCAGGTGATAGTATTTCTTATGAGCTGACTTCGCCCAGAAGAGATGCTTCAACAGCTATTACTTACAGCGGCTCGCACAGTGCTGCAAAACCCATTACTTTTTTGGGGTTTCCAAATGCTGCACTAAATCTTCCCGGTGGGTTTAGCCTTGATAATAGTAACGGTACAGGTAATCTTGCTTTCAGACCGGTTAAAGCAAATGAAAAAACCCTGCTTTCATTAAAAGTAACTGAATGGAGGAAAGTTAACGGGGTAATGACCATAATAGGGCAAATTAATCGTGTTCACAGTATCGAGATGTATTCTCCCTCAGGCAATGAAGGGCCTACTTTTCTTAAACCTGCGGCAAATGTTTTTAACATCTGCGATTCAATCGGTACGCATTGCTTCGAAATTTCCATTAAAGACAGTGATGCCGGTGATTCTGTTATTTTATCATGGCAGCATAACCTCAAAAATGCCACTTTCTCCAGAACCGGAAGTGCCAACGCACCCGTGTTGAAAGTTTGCTTTTTAGTAGATTCAGCAGAATACTTTTCGGGCACACAACGATATATTATGGTTACTGCTGAAGACAATGCCTGCCCGAAAGCAGTTTCAATCACCAAAACCTTCGTTATAGGGATGCGTTCAAAAAACATCCCCGACCTTTTTACCATTAACAAAGCAAATAATTGTACAAGCATTACTTGGAGTGCTAACAGTAACAACAACTACCATGTTGACTATAATTGGAATGTACAAGCACCCGATAGTACTTATAACAGCACCAACAGGTTTGTACTTACCAAACACCTAAACACTCCCGGCATTAGCAGGGCTAAACTAACTGTTAGCTCTCCTGATTATTGTAATAGCCAGACAATGTATGACTCGACGATTGTGCCCACGTCAATAAAAATCAAAGCCCGTTTAGGTGCCGATACTGTTTTGTGTAATGATTCCATCATTTCCATTCAGCCTGTAGTTACTGATTTTATAGCCCCGCTAAATTACATTTGGGGCAATGATACTGTAACAGGTGCTTACACTATCCACGTTCCAAAAGGCATTAATACCTACACGGTAAAAGTAGTTGACAGTGCCGGGTGTACCTCCACAGATACTATAAAAATTAGTTATGCCGCACCACAAGTAGTTGCTTCGGGAGCTTACGTGCTATGCAAGGGAGGCTCCATTAATCTCACTGCAGCTATGAACGATACTGTAAGTCCGGTTTACAGTTGGGATGGATATTCGTTGCAGCAACAAACAATCAATGATTTTCCGGCTTCTTCAAGGTTATATATATTTAAGCTAAACGACTTGGGATGCGAAACCTCTGATACTGTAGTTGTAACCGTTAACAATCCTAAAATAAATATAACCGGAAACACAGAAGCTTGCTTGCGGGATAGTGTTGTATTAACTGCAAACGTTAGCGGTACCGCATCGCCGTACAATATTGTTTGGAAGCCTTCAAACACCGGCAACAACAGCTTAATTGTTTATGAGACACAACAATTCGGTCCGCTGCAGTTTCTTGCCACGGTAACCGATAGCGTGGGCTGTAAAGACTCTGCAACGCATACCCTCTTATACAAACCCTTGCCCGCACTGCAGGGTATGTTTAGCCCCCTCGTGTGCATTACTATCGATACTATTGATTTAACAACTGCGATTGTACCAACCGGAGGCGTATGGAGCGGAACAGCCGTTACAGGCAATTATTTTATGCCCCCTGTGGCCGGAAGAGGATTGCACTATCAAAAATACCAATACACAAGCCCTTCATCGGGCTGTACAAACTCACTCAGTACATATTTTAGGGTCATGGCAACTCCTGCAATAGATTTCACAGCCAACAACACAACAGTAGCCAAAAACACTGAGGTAAGTTTTACTAACCTTACTACTGCCGATACTGCCTTTACAAGTAAGTGGGTATTTGGATTACCTGAAACAGCGTTGAACACCAAAACAGATAAAGACCCTAAATTTACTTTTGCCGATACGGGATTATATACCGTAAAATTGGTGATTAACGATGGCGTTTGCGAGCCCGATACTGTAATAAAAACTAATTATATAAGGGTTAGTCAGCCAACCAACGTTAACCTGATTGCAGGTAAACCCGAAGCGCTAAAAATATACCCTAACCCTGCGACTAACCAAGTTTGGCTGGCCTTACCAAAAGGTGAAAATATTGCTGTAATACTTCTTACCGATATTATGGGCAGGGAGATAAAAAATATTGAGGTTATCGGGGATAAATTACTACTAACTGATTTAAATACAGGAGTTTATATGCTGAGAGTGTTTACGGATGCAAAAAAAGCATACAGCGGTTCAATAATTATAGAATAATTATTTAATCGAAAAGCAGATAACACAGGCAACTAAACCGCTACAATACGGGTTCTTTTTCCTATTACACATAAAGAACCTGTATTGTATGCAAAATCTCTACAAAGTATTATTCGTTATTTTATTGCTTATTTTATCAAAAGCAGCTCTACAGGCAAACCTTATTGCAGGGGGCAATATTAGCTACCGCTCCATCGATTCGACAAATTACCTTGTTACTACGCGAATATTTGCTTTATGCGGGGATAGTACTTTTACCCCTTACGACAGCTTAACCATAAGCTATGCAAACACTACCTATAAAATGGGTATGGTGCTTCAAACCGTAACCGATGTTACGGGTACATACTACAATTGCCCAACGGGTAGCAAGTGTAACGGTACAGGCACTTATGGAATAAAAGAATACCTATATACCACCCTAATTAACCTAAGCGGCAGCAGTTGCGAAGTAACCGTTGGCTGGCAAGGGAATAACCGCTATAGCAATATCTCAACAGGCCAAGCCAATACTCCCACCTATATTTATGCACTGATAAACAAGTGTGTCGGTAATAACTCGGTACACCCAACCCTTACACCCCATTTTATTAATGTTGTTGGACAAGACCTTTCCATGTCAGTGGGTTTTATAGACACCATTGATAATGATTCTGTAGGATTTAGATTGGCTTTTCCTTTAATCGGACCAAATTCTGTTGCCTCGCACAGTGGAAGTTGGTCACCAAATAGGCCATTATCCTTTTTAGGATTTCCTAACACGACTCTCTCTTATCCCGCCGGTTTTCATTTTGACAGTACCACATCACAACTATCTTTTCGTCCCACAAGACAATACGAAGTTGCCATAATCAGTATTGAGGCTATTGAGTATAGGCGGATTAACGGAGTCATGACTGCCGTTGGAAAGACTCTTATGGAACATTTGGTGATGATCTTTCCTAGCCCCAACAACAAGACTCCTAGGCTAACCGGCTCCCCAACTTATAGCGTTTGCGCCGGCAAAGAAATATGTATTTCCTTTACGCCAACCGACCCTGATACCGATGACACACTTAGGATGGAATGGAACAACGGGATAAAAAATGCTATGTTTACCATTAACCAAAACGGAAAATACCCAACGGGTACTTTTTGCTGGACCCCTACACAAGCAGATATACGTAACTGGCCGCACTACTTTGAAGTGAGGGTTAATGATGACGAATGCGGGCCTAATGCAAAAACCACAAGGGTATTTGGTATTACCGTATATCCTGAGCCTGACTCTGCATTCATAGAAATTGAAAAGAAAGAGGTAAAATGCTCACAGTTCTTATTAAAAATGAAATTAGGAGCTAACAGCACCGTTAAACGGAAAATTGTTGCCACAGGAGGAACTATTTTGGCAATCAGTCAAGATTCTGTACTGATTAATTTTGACAGTAGCGGGTGGTTTCCGTACACCGTAACTACCACCTTCAACAACTCGTGCAGCTTTGTAACCAAAGATTCCGTTTTCATACAGCTTCCTTACCATCTCACCCTAAATAAAACAGCCGATACCAGCGTTTGCCCTGCCGATACCTTCACATTAACCCTTTCCCCCAAAATTGGTACACCACCATACATCCACCAATGGACATCCATTAATCACGTTGGCACAAGTTACCAAACAGCTATTACACAACCCAAAACCTATATCATCAATACTACCGACAGTATAGGGTGCTTAGTTATTGACACTATTAAAACTGGTGTTTTTGTAAAAGGTAAGGTTACTATTACTTCGCCTGATAGTGTTTGTAACAACCATACCCCGTACGTTATTACAGGCCTACCCGCAGGCGGGCAGTGGATAGCCCCCGCAGGCAGTATTGTTGGTGATAGTCTGTTGCCGCATACATTACCCATAGGACGCAGCAAAATACACTATGAAACGCCTGACAGTAACGGTTGTGCCATTAAAGACAGCACCGTAATAGTTGTCCTGCAAGCCCCTGTTGTTTCATTTACCACGGACACCTTGTACGGACATCCCCCTGTTCAGGTAAATTTTGAGGGAACAGCAACACCAAAAGCAATCCGCTGGCGTTGGGAAATCTTTACTGCCGATTCTGCTTTTGCCGATACAACCATAGTTGGCGACAGTACTTATACTCACACTTTTAACGATACCGGAAAATATAGCATGCGGTTAACAGCTTATACTGCAAACTGCCAAAATACAACATCAGGCACGCACCAAATTATAGTGGGGCCGTTAGCGTGGGTCGGATATCATACTAGTGAGCAACTAAAAATATACCCCAACCCTGCCAAAGATGTTTTTACGGTGCAGTTATTAAACGGTGAAACGGTGAAATCAATCACGCTAACAGATGTTACAGGTAAGGCAATCAATGGAGTAATGGTAACGGGTAACAACGTACATATACAGAATGTGGACGCTGGCTTTTATTTATTAAAAATAATTACTGATAACCACCATTTATACAAAGCCACGTTGATAGTAGAATAATACATTCGACGAAATAATTCAGATAAAAGCAACCCTTTTTCATATAAAGGCTTCCTATCCTTTAAGGAACCGGAGCCTTATTTGATTAATGCCTTATGGCATAACTAACCTAATTTAAATTTTTATGAAAAAGTTATTTGTTGCACTCTTTCTTTCATTGCTGCTCTCCGCAAAACTTTTAAATGCCACGCATGTAATGGGCGGAGATATTACCTATAAACATCACGCCGGAGACTCTTTACTCGTAACGCTTAAAGTATACCGTGATTGTAATGGTATAGCGCTATTAAACATTCCTCTTATTGTTACCTCTGAAAAAGGGGCAACAGCACAGGTTACACTCACACAAATATCTGTGAAAGATATTACAGGGGTATTGCCCAAATGCAGCTTGCAAAGCAAGTGCTCCGGCGGTTCTTACCCTTATGGATTTGAAGAGTATATTTTTACGGGTTTTGTTGTACTGCCAAACGATAGTAGCTGTAAGTATACCCTTAGTTGGGAGCAATGCTGCCGAAATTCAGCCATAACAACAGGTTCAGCAAATGCGCACTCTTACATCGAAACCAAACTTGATAAGTGTTTGGCATACGGGAACTCGTCGCCTGAATTTGTGCGTGAACCGATTATTGTGCTTGGTTATGGACAAAACGTAAGTCTTACCCACGCCGCAAGAGACGCTGACGGTGATTTGGTAACGTATGAACTAGTAAACCCGCTGTCGGGTGCTAACCAATCTATCGCTTACAGCGGCTCTTTTTCATCAAAAAAACCGTTAACCTTTTTAGGCTTTCCTAATACAAGTTTAAACCACCCCGCAGGATTCAGATTCGACAGCCTTACCAGTAACATGTCTTTCCGTCCCACAAAACAAAACGAGGTTACTGTAGTAAGTATCAAGGCCAAAGAATGGAGAAAAATTAACGGTTCTTATGTTCAAATTGGTGAGGTAATTCGCGATATACAATTATTGGTAGTGTCATTTCCTAACAACAAAGTGCCTCAAATTGGTGTACCCAACCAATCCAACATATTTGCTTGTACGGCAGGAAATCACTGCATAACCATTCCTGTAACTGACGGGGACATTGATGATACCTTAAGTTATTCGTATGCACACAACCTTAGCAATGCTGTTGTAACAGATACTACCGTAAACGATACGCTAAAGGTGACTATTTGCTTTAACGTGACGCAGGCGATGCTTGTTAGCGGAAACTATTTCTTCACATTATTTGTGCAGGATAATGCCTGCCCTATGGTTGGCAAAACCGAGAAAACCTACCATTTAAGGACATCGGCTTTGGTAAGTGCACCCCATCCCCAAAAATCCATTTATTGCGAGTCTGCTCCGTCGGTTACATTAGCCACACCCCCTTCAGGAAACTCCGTTTGGAGTGGAAACGGAGTACTAAAAATGGGAACTGTTTATACATTTAAACCTTATGATGCCCAACCGGGCTGGCACCAACTTAATTTCAGTTATATAGATTCTCTTAACTGCACTGCTAAGGATAGCTTGCTGGTAAGAGTAGTAGCGCGCCCTTCTATCGGCTTTACTGTTAATGATTCAGTAGGCTTACAAAACGATACGTTTTACTTTACCAATACATCCACTGCTGATACTACCTTTATTAGTCGGTGGAATTTCGGCGACTCAGGAAGTATGGTAAATACTTTTGGATACAATGCCCGACATATCTACAATAACTCTGGCGAGTATACGATAAGCCTCTCTATTAATAATGGAATTTGCCCTGCCGAATTATTGGTAAAAACCAATTACATAAAAATAGGCAGCAATTACCTTTCTGTACAATCGCCGGTTGAGTTAGGGCTACACATTTACCCCTCTCCTGCTTCGGAAACAGTGGTTATTGAAGCCGTGAGCGAACTGAAAGAAGTGTTGCTGGTAGATGTGTTGGGCAAAGCACACCGCTTTGCTGCAAACGGCAACAAAGCTGAATTAAACATCAGCGAGTTGGCCGCGGGTACTTACCTTATTAAAGCTATTGATACTCAAGGCAAACAATACACAGGAAAAGTATTGATACAACGGTAATCCTGAGGTTGGCGAAGGGGATTAAAAAACAGGTTTAAACTGCTCAAACGCTTGCAGGCAGTTATTGCAATAATGCAATGCCCTGCACAACGTAGGCCCGAAAGGAGATTTGAGAGTAGTATTGCGGCTTCCGCAATACGGGCAAGCCACATCGTTTAAAACATCCAGTTCAATATAACCGGGCTTGCGCTCCACAGGGGGTGCAAGCCCGTGTTTTAATAAGGCTTGTTTGCCTTTTTCAGTAATACGGTCAGTAGTCCATGCCACATCAAACGTAGTTTCTACTTCAATGCGGGGAATGTCCATTTTTTGCAATCGCTCGCGCACCATGTCTTCCATCACGCGCAAAGCAGGACAGCCTGAAAACGTAGGCGTCATGTGCACCTTCACGCCGTTACCGCCGTCCAGTACATCCACTCCGGTAATAATCCCCAAATCCACCATTGATATGGTTGGAATTTCAGGATCCATTACCTCCTCAAGCGCACTCCATATATCTTTTTCTTCTATCATGCTGTTGGCTTCTTTTTTTAGCGTTTAGAAACCCGATGATTGTTAATCAGAAACTCTCTTACCACTCTGCACCCGGGTCAATGCGGAATACTTCCGTCATTTCGTCCAACAGGGGTTGCAGGTGGGCACTGTGTTGGCCTTTACGTCCACCATATACAGGCTGCCAAGTATTTTCAGCAGGCAGGCGCAAGTTGGCCTTCAATATCACAGGAGTAATCGCCTCTAGCCAACGTTCTTGCAATGCTTTCTCGCCAATAAAAATGCCCTCGCCTATTAGTTGTTCCTCAGCATCGCCGGGCTCAAAAATGCCCAAAGCAAGGTTAAACGTTGCGTCAAGTGCATTTTGCATACGGGCATGACTTTCTTCGTTACCATTACCCAACTTCATCAAAAACGTATCGCCGTGAAACACGTGGTACTTCACTTCGCCTTTTACTTTACGGGCTACTTTAGCCAACGGTGAAAACGACGAAGTGGCCAACGATTCAAAACGCAACAAATCGGCATGGTCGTACAAAAAGTGGCGCACAAGGCTAAAATCATACTCGCCGTTGGGTTGCTCCACTAACTGGCTGCAGTGAAACTGGTTAGCGTTGCGCATAAACGCAATAGTATCGGGGTCTTGCTCACCCATTTGGTTCAAAATGGTGTACAGAGCCAATGCTTGGCCGATTTTGTCCTGCGCCATTGATGAAAAAGCAATATCCTCTTCCAACAACGGGCCAAAACCTGTCCATTCACCGTTTCTATGGCCTATAATCAACAGGTCGTCGGCCATTTTATACAATAACTCTTTTATGTGTAGTTGGTCGCTCATTGCAGTAAGTATTAGGCTTGTTGCGCTTGCTCTTCTTTAAATTTATTAATACGGTCAACCACTTTGTAAATGGCCGCCTCACGGTATTGTTTATCGGGTACGGTACTGAAAATATCTTCGTCATCGTAGTCCGTAGCAAACATATCGGCGGTTTTGGCCACCCACATATTTACGCATACACCTCGCCTGCCGTATTGCTCTTTGGCAAATAATAAGGCCATTTCAATATTGGGTGCGTGTAACGAACCAACGTGCACATGGTGTTCGCCGCGCTTTTTTTGGGCAAATACCTCGTAGGTTTCAAATTGGTCTAATTTTTCTAACGGATGCTCAAACGGCTTCTCATCATCTATCTGTGCCCTTGACACACGGGGGTCTAACGATTTGATAATCATAGTACAGTAGTATAAAACTAACGCAAGTTAGTTTAATGATTTTATATAAACAAATAGGAGCAATTTTGTGTTTAGATATGAGACTTTTACTGCTTGAAAAGTGTTGAAGATTACTGTCTAAGTGTCTCCAACGAAGACTAAAGAATAAAAATTAGTCGAATTGTATTACTTCCGCTGCACAAAATATGTTTTTGCACACTACTATTTAGAACAATTACAAACTATTTTTTGTATATTGCTGTTATATTTGACAGCGCAACATTGTTAAATTTTTAAACAAATGTATTCTTCTGAAGCTATATCAGCATGGTTTGTCAATAAAGGAATTGACACTTCAAATTATGTTACCCAAATGAAGGTGCAAAAAGTTGTTTTCTTTGCGCAAGGCTTATGTTTGGCTTTTCATGGATTTCCAATAGTAAATGAAGAATTTGAGGCTTGGAAATATGGCCCTGTTTTACCAAAAATTTACAGATTTTATAATCGTTGGGGGTCAATGCCGATAACAAAAAAAGCTGAGTTTGGACTTGTTCAAGACGGCAATGAAATATTCGGCATAGATGTTTTCCCAGATAACATAGAAAAAATATTAGATCTTACTTGGGAAGCAACTAAAAATGTTGACGCAGCAGTATTGTCTGGTTGGACACATATAAAGGGATCTCCTTGGGATAAACATTATATTGAAGGGAAAAACAACCGTATCCCAAACGAGGAAATAAAAGCCTACTTTTTAGAAAAAGTCATTAAGAAAAAAGATGGCTCTGACGGAAAATAAAAATGTTATCTCTTTTTTTAGTGAACAAGGGGATCTAATTCAGTTATCATCATTAGATGATGAAAAACAAGAGTTAGACTTAGAGGCGAAAAGATTAAAAAATGAGGAGAGTAAACTCAAGCTCACAGCTCTTAAAGAATATTTAGAGGCTCGTAAAGATTTTGCAAACCTTATATTCACTTTAGTATGCGTTTGGTTGTTTTTTATTCTTGTCATTGTTATTGCGACAGGTAAAGGCAATTTGGTATTGTCAGACACCGTTTTAGTCGCGCTAATTACCACCACAACTATAAATGTATGTGGGTTTTTATATGTAATTGCAAAATTTCTTTTTCCATCTAAAGAAAATCCAATTTAAAAATAAATCATCCTCAACGTGTTATAATATCCTAGTATTTAGTGTTCAATACTGCATTGTGCCAACTATAATTTTGATAGACAGCTGATTACACTCCCAACCAATACACCAGTTTCACCACCACGCCCCGGTCTTTTACTCTAAAGTCGGGCATCCTGCGTTGGGGTATGGGCGCGTAATTATCCCCGTACACAATAAACAAATCACTCATGGGGGCAAAACGCCATTGCAGGCGCGTGTTCAGGTTCACGTTATCAATCTGGGTATTGTATTGCACAAACGTGGTAAAGAACAAATTACGGCTAAACGTAAGCTCCACCCGCGGCCCTATCAGCGTAAGGCGGGTATAACCGTAGGGCTTGGGTAAATCCAATTCATTGGCTTCATACGTCAGGCTGAAATTACCCCAAGGCTGTGCCCTGTAGTTAATAGAGGCACTGTAACTGATACTTTTCCCGTTAAAAAATGTACCCATTGCAAACTCGGCCTTCCAGTTGAATAATTTGCGGGGGTTTGAGCTGTAATTCACATCAAAACTGCGGTATGTGTAACCGCCTGCGGGTAAAGGTGTATTGCCTGTTCCGGTAATGTCAATCGGGAAATACAGCCGGGTAAAATTTTCATTATACCCAAACCCGATAAACGAGCGGTCCATAAACTGAATGTCCAGATAAGGGCGGTACAAAATATCGTTTACTGTAATGGATGAATCAGCATAGCCGCTCACGTAAAATCCCGGTGAAACTCTGTAAATACGGCTATTCTCCGGATAAAAAGTGTGGGTAATTTCAGGTTCAATTCGCCAAAATGTCATCGGCACAAGGTTGTCTGTCGCTTCATCGTACACCGTTTGGCGGGGTACAAAACCCACATCGGCGCGGTAATTATTGCCTACGTACTCGTGGTTCCACATAATAAACCAACGCGGAGTATTGTAACTTAGCCAAGAAGCATGGGCATAGGCATTTTGCGGCTGATGGGGAGAAAACGAGTGATGAAAAAAGAACTTACCCATCCAGGTATTGTCTTTGCTGGCAAGGTCAAAATCAAAACCCACCACACGGTTATACGCCGTGGCTCCGCTATCGGGCCCGGGCACATTTTGCTTGTTCACCACAATAGCCGAAAGGTTGGAACGACTAAATACCTGCCGTTGCACTGCTGCCACGGTGTAGTTTTCAGCGTTTGCTTTCACCCCGTCTTTATCATACGCTCCGGTTTGTATATTCATCAACCCCATGCGCCAGTCTTTGTTTAACTTTCCGCTAAGGCGTGCGCCTGCAATAATGGGTATGGTAACACTGCTACCGTTTTTAAGTCCTATCCTTCTTGAAAAGAACGGACGTATCTGACTGAAACCGAAGCGCGAAAACAAATCGGAATTCTCGATAAAAAACTGCCGTTGTTCAGGGAAAAACAGGCTGAATCGCGAAAGGTTGGTTACCTGCCTGTCTACATCTACCTGCGAAAAGTCGGGATTAACAGTCAAATCAAGGTTTAGCGATGGGGTTACCGCTATTTTAGCATCCATGCCCGCGTTTGCTGTAAGCAGTCCTTTGGTATTGTTTTTAAAGTTTTCTGAATAACGGGTAATAGCGTAGGGTATCAACGAAATATTCTGACCTGCCGCGGGTGGTGGTGCATCCCACAACAGCTTACCTGTATAGGCCAGCGACGTTACGTTAAAGTTGCGGGGAACACGGCTCCAACTGGTGTTTTCGTTTATCTTTAAGTTATTGCGAGAAAAGTTGACCCCCCATTGCGTTATACCCTCTTTGTAGCGCAGGGTTTTAAAAGGTATCCTGAACTCTGCTACCCAATAACCCTCGTAACGTTTCACTTCTGAGAACCATTTATTATCCCAGTTAGTGGTAATATCAAAGCTGCCGCCGTTTTGCAGCAATCCCTCAAGTTGTGCACCGTAGGGGTTTACCCCAAAACAAAATCCGTTTATTTTATCATTAAAGGGGTCTATCGATACCATAAAAGCATCGTTGGTAGCGTAGGTAAAATCACGCTTTAGCGACGAAACCACAAAGTTTCCCCCAAAAGTATCGTAACAAATGGCCGCCACATATATATGGTGAGCATCGTACGTCATCATTATCTCCGTGCGGGTAACCGATGCCGAAGTATCGTAAGGAAATTGTTGCCAAAAACCACCCTCTTTTTGTGCTTGCTGCCAGTCGGGGTCGTCAAGTTTACCGTCAATTTTTATATGCTGGGTGCTTTTGCGAATATGGTAGGCGCGCGCAGTATCAGTTTGCCCTTGTGCAATAAGAGCTAAACAAAATAAGCAGATTATCAGTAGTATTCTCAGGGGCTGCAAAGCAGGGCAAAAGTATCATTACTTATGTCAAAAAACTACGCTTAAGGCTTTTAACCTTCGTATTATCCTTCATTTATTATCTCCCTCAACAGTGCCGAAACCTGTTTGGCGTGGGTTATCAGCATAAAATGTCCGCCGTTGGGTATGGTATGAGTGGGTTGTATAAAGCGGTAGGGTAAAATTCTGTCGTCAGTACCGTGAATATGAACTATCGGTGCTGCCTTTTGAGTATTTGCCCAAGTCAGTATGGCATTACCGCTCCAGCGGTACAGTTGGTGGTTGGTAGCATTAAATACGTCTTGCAACAGTTGCTTGTGTTCTTTTTCTTTTAAGCTAAAACACCAGTAAGTAACGGCGTTTGCCCGCAAAAACCAAGTGGTAGGCAACACGTGTTGCAGCCCTGTTTTACCCATCCACCGCAAATAAAAAGGGATTTCAGCCTTCCCTTTTGCAGAGGATATCAGGATGATTTTTTCTACCGCAATGTGTTTGGCAATTTCTACTGCCATCATGCCCCCAAAACTAAGCCCGATAATAATTGGCTTCGGGTGAGTGATTGCTGCCGCCATGCGACCTGCATATTCTTCAATACGTTCGGCAGGCAGTGGCATCAGCCACGGCAAATGCACCACTTTAATCCCCGTAAAATCAAGGTATTTAAATACTCTTTCATCGTTGCCGAGACCGGGAAGGAGATACACTTGTTGCATAGTTATCTTTTGCTGCGTTGCAAAATACTATTTCGGCTGGTTAAAAATGCCTTTCGGTAAGCTCAAAACAAATTCAAGTCACAGAGCCGTAACACTTTTCAATCCCTACTTAAAATATAGGCAAAACCGCCGTACTTTTGCACCACCATGACCACAAAACGTACTTTAGTAACCGCGGCCCTGCCTTATGCCAACGGGCCCGTGCATATAGGCCACCTTGCCGGTTGTTATTTACCTGCTGATATTTACGTGCGCTACCTGCGTGCCAAAGGCGAAGACGTATTGTTTGTGTGCGGCAGCGATGAGCACGGTGTGGCCATTACAATAAAAGCCCGCAAAGAGGGCATTACCCCGCAAGAGGTGGTAGATAAGTACAACGGCATTATCAAAAACTCGTTTGAGCAGTTTGGAATTAGCTTTGATACCTACTCGCGCACTTCGGCACCTATACACCACAAAACCTCGCAGGATTTTTTCAGGAATTTGTACGAAAAAGGCTCGTTTAAAGAAATTGAAACCGAGCAATATTTTGACGTGGAAGCCAATCAGTTTTTGGCCGACCGTTACATTATGGGTACCTGCCCCGTGTGCAGCAACCCCAATGCCTATGGCGACCAATGCGAAAACTGCGGTACCAGCCTTGACCCAAAGGATTTGAAAGATGTGCGCTCTACCCTTTCGGGCAGTAAACCTGAGTTGCGTAAATCTAAAAATTGGTTTTTGGATTTGGGCGAACTGGCCGAAAAGCCCGAATTTATTGAATACAAGAAACGTATTGATGGATGGCGCAGTAACGTAAAAGGTCAGTTTAACTCGTGGTTGACGCAAGGCTTGCACGCCCGCGCCATGACCCGCGACCTTGACTGGGGCGTGAATGTTCCCATTGAAGGCGCCGACGGCAAAGTGCTGTACGTATGGTTTGATGCCCCCATAGGTTACATTAGTGCCACCAAAGAATATTTTAAGAAAAAAGGCGATGCCCAAGCATGGGAAAAATGGTGGAAAGACGATGAAACTGCCTTGGTACATTTTATAGGCAAGGATAACATTGTGTTTCACACGTTGATTTTCCCGATGATGTTGATTGAACATGGGGGATACATACTGCCGACCCAAGTGCCTGCCAATGAATTTTTGAACCTTGAAGGCCAGAAAATCTCTACCAGCCGCAACTGGGCAATATGGCTGAACGAATACTTACAAGATTTCCCCAACCGCACGGATGAATTGCGCTATACCCTTACCAGCATAGCCCCCGAAACCAAAGACGCTGATTTTACTTGGAAAGATTACCAACTGAAGGTAAACAGTGAGTTAGTGGCCATATTGGGCAATTTTGTGAACCGCGCATTGGTGCTTACTCACAAAAATTTTGACGGCAAAGTGCCTGCCTCTGCTAAAACCGATGCCCAAATTGAGATAGAAAACCCCAAACTGGTGCTGGATAGCAAAGTGCTTGCCCAAGAAACCCAACGGGCGTTTGAAGCATTGGAGCAACACTTGCAAAACTTTGAGTTTCGTGAGGCACAGACCGAATTGATAAATATAGCCCGCGCCGGAAACAAATACATGGCCGAAACTGAGCCATGGAAACTGATAAAACAGGATGCCGACCAAACAGCGTATGTAATTAAAAATTGTTTGGATGTATGCCTTCAAATTGCTGTGGCAGCAGAGCCTTTGCTGCCCGTTGCATCGCGCCGAATAAAACAACAACTGAACGTTGAACACGAAGCACGCAGCTACAATGTGGCGGCAACCATGCGCACAGGCCATGCGTTGAACACCCCCGAACACTTGTTTAAAAACGTTGAGGATGCCGATATACAGGCACAGCTAAACAAACTGGAAACCAGCAAAGCGGCCGCTGCTGCTGCAACACCTGCACCTGCTGTGAAACCTGCCAAACCCGAAATCGTGTACGACGATTTTGCTAAAATGGACATTCGCGTTGGGACGGTGTTGGAGGCTGAACGTGTGCCTAAAACCGATAAGCTGATGAAGCTTACCATTGATACGGGTATTGATGTACGCACCGTGGTATCGGGCATTGCGCATTGCTACGAGCCTGAGCAGGTGGTAGGCCGCCAAGTAAGTATTTTGGTGAACCTTGCCCCCCGCAAGCTAAAAGGTATCGACTCGCAAGGGATGATACTAATGGCCGAAGACGCCGACGGTAAACTCAAATTCGTTGCCCCTGTAGAAGCTGTGGGCAATGGTAGCGGGGTGGCTTAGGTTAGATTAAAAAAACGCCAAAAATGGATACTATTAATTTAACAATCGCGCTTTTATCCTTGATTGTTGCTGCAATATCGCTACTCTATTCAAGGTTAACTTTGAGAAAATCAACGGCTTTTCACTTGGAGAGCTTGATTTTACAACTAATAGATATAAAAGCGTCTGAAGCTAATGAGGCTTACAGGATTAATAACTATAGTTTTGACACAAAAACCGCATCACACATTGTCTCTATTTTAATCAGTTTTAAGGAATGTGTTGAAGTAATGCTGGAACATAAAACTATCTCTATTGATGAAAGACGATTCTATACCATCTTATTTCTACAACTGCATACTGATATTCGGATTGGTATCAAGGAGGAAAAATTCACTACAAATGATGATTTCAGTAATATCTTCCGTCAACAGGTAAAGGATCTTCAAGCATTATTTACACAGTAAATTGAACTTATTCGAATTACACTTCCAATTCCTCTCTAATTATCTCCCCCACCCTTTTACGGTCTTTTTTAACCCTTTTTGATTTCGCTTTTCTACCGTATTTATTAATGTCGCTGTCAAATATCATTATGTCCTCTTCTAACCTAGAACCCCTCTTAATCATTACACCGGGACAAGGGCAGTTATAAAAGCCGCAGTCGTGTTTTGAGTAAACCCCGAAATTCCGGTGCTTTATTCGTTTATCCGCAAGAATTTTTTCTTGGTTTTTTCTTATGTCATCCCAAGCTTTCCTTTCATCTCCTTCTGTAAGTTCTTGCCCGAGGGTAGTTAAATCAAAATAGGTTTTAGGGTCTTTTAGCTGTAAAAAATTGAACGTCTTTTCAAATGTTTTATTGGCAACATCCCTCACATATATTTTATCTGCCAACTCCAGCTTATCGTTTTCAATAATCGAACGGTACAAGCCCAACGTATTAAAATCATCGTACTTCTTATAATGTTCAATAAAGTAGCAGTATTCTTCTACTGTTAACTCATTAAACCGCCTACCTATTTTCATTCGTGTCGTTATTGTATTCGTTAATAACAAATATAACCATAACTAAACTAAAGCCACCACCAAGGCACTAAGTCTCCAATTATCATTTTAGTTTCTTAGCGCCTTAGTGGCATAAATAATCACAGCTCGGATATACTCAAAACTATTTTTCCGTTTGTTTTTCCGCTGGGTGCCGATAAACTATGGTTGTAATTTTCTTTCAACCGTTCCCATGCTTCCACCCCTTTTTCAAGAGGATAGACAGTTGCAATCGCTGTAGTTAATTTACCTTCGTCAATAAGCCTCGCAATATGGGTTAAGCCCTCGCGGGTAGGTTTTTGGTGCATCATAAACGCCCTCACTCCGTATGATTTAGCCACATCTTCCTGCGGTGGCAAATTGGTGGCAATTAATACCCCATCTTTTTTCAGCATTTTGTATAACTGATGTTGAATTTCGCCGCCAATAAGGTCTATGGCTACATCAACCCCGTTAATAGTGCCATCAGCCAGTGTGTTAACTACGCTATCAGCACCTAAAGAGGTTAGGTAATTGTTGTATTTTTCATCTGCAAAAGCAATCACCTTTGCCCCATGCAGCTTGGCCAGCTGAATAGCAAAACCGCCCACGCTTCCTGCTGCACCGGCAATCAGCACCGTTTGGCTTTCGGTGATTTTTGCATGCTCAAACAACGCCTGATAGGCTGTTTCTGCCGATACCGGTATTGATGCTGCTTCCTCAAAACTCACTGTTTCGGGTTTCACTGCCAGCGCATTTTGGTTTACTGTAACAAACTCGGCATAGGCGCCACCGAGCACATTGTCGCCATATACAGCATCTCCCACTTTGAAAAGAGTTACAGCTTTTCCAATACCCACCACCACTCCCGCAAAATCACGTCCCGGTATCCACGGAAAGTTCAGCGGGTAAAACTGTTGCAAAACCCCTTCGGCTTTCAAATAGTCAATGTGATTTACAGATGCTGCATACACCCTCACCAATACTTCATCATTGGTGGTTTCGGGTAGTTCGGTTTCGCTTAATTGCAGTTGGTCAGTGTAATAGTTAATTAATAGTGCTTTCATAATTTTTATGCAAAACTGTCCCGATACTTTACTTTTGTCAAGTACTTACCTTTTAGTAGGGTACTTACTAAAAAGTAAAGTTCACTGAGTATTAACAGAAAAAAATTTTATGAAATACGTGGATGACGATTGCGGGATAAGAAAGGCCATGAATTTGGTAGGCAGTAAATGGAAGGTGATGATTATCCGCCAGATACGCGAAGAATATAAACGCTACGGCGAGTTAAAACGCTTGATACCGGGAATTAGTGAAAAAATGCTGATACAAGAGCTAAAAGAGTTGGTTAGTGTAGGAATTGTGAGCAAAAAGGCGTTTCCTGAAATTCCACCGCGAGTGGAATACCGATTGACTGAGAAAGGCATAAAAGCACTGCCTCTATTGGACAGCATTGTTGAGTTTGGCGAACAGAATTTTTAATCGTTTCAAAATTACTTATGTCCGTGATAAACAAATATGTTTTGAGGACACAATGCTGCGTTTTATTGTTCTGCTAATTATATTTGACTAATGAAACATTTTATCAGTTTTTGTGCCGTTGTACTTTTTGTTTTAGCTGCTAAAGTAACTATGGCCGCTCCGCAAAACACCGATACCCTTGTGGTAAAAACCAATATTTACTGCAGCCATTGCAAGCAGTGTGAAAGCTGCAAAGGCAAGCTGGATTTGCTAATGGAAGAAAAAGGGGTAAAGGATATGGCTCTTAATGTTGAGCTAATGACCATTACGGTGGTGTATAACAGCAAGAAAACATCACCTGACAAAATACGCACAGCTATATCTAATCTCGGCTACGATGCGGATAATGTGCCCGCCAATCCCAAAGCCTACGAAGAGCTTGACGGATGCTGCAAGAAGTAGCATCGTCTCCCCTATTATTTTGCATTGACTAACCAACTAACTACTATATCTGATGAAAAAGAGTTTTTATGCTCTTGCACTCCTCCTCATTGTTGTAGGGGCATGCAAAACAACGCAAACTAACAACCCTGCCAACTTGGCAAAATGGTACGAAAAAGCAGTTACAACCTCGATGTACCCTCCTGCTGAAACGCCCGACAGTAATTTGATTGCCATTACTAAAAGCAATCCTAATCTAACTTGGAAAACCATTAACGGCGAAGATTACGTACTGATGGTGAGCTGGAAATCTTCGGCAGGCTTCTACCCCGATTCAGGACTCTACAACACCAGTAAATGGCAGGTATGGGTTACTGCCTCTCCCGAATTAAAACAACGTTTCAAGAAAGAACATCCTAAGGATACTGCGCTAAGAATTAAGCAACTGTTAGGACTTCCTCCCACTGGTAAATATACCGTTTTTGTTGAGTTTTGGGTACGTCCGCAAGACCTGTTCCGTCCTTGTCCTGATAAAGAAATCACTGATACAATGTGTAACCTGTGCTTCACAGCAAAAGACTCGTTAGATACGGATTACATTAAGTGGGTGAACCAAACCCGTATCGACCGCTATTATACCTGCGGTTTGTACAATCAATATCCTTGGACACAGCTGGGCTATACTTACGATTGGAACCCTGCCAATAAAAGCCACATTGGGCTGTGTGAGTTTGTTATTGACGCGAACAAAAATGTGTACGTAAATAAAATATACACCACTACCGAATACCTGAATACGCCATAACTATTTACTAATAAGTGTTTTGCAACAATTTCAAAAGCATTGCGCGATTTGTTTTGTTTTTGTATTTTTGCAGCCCTTTGGCCTCGTAGTTCAATGGATAGAATAGAAGTTTCCTAAACTTTTGATACAGGTTCGATTCCTGTCGAGGCTACAAACTGTCACTCCGTGACAGAATTAAGAATTTGATAAACAATAAAGTCCTTGCGGTGCAAGGACTTTATTGTTTATAGTTCATAGCCTGTACTACTTTGATTTTTTGTAAGGCGCTGAAATACACACTTTACAAGGATTATTAGAGTCCGAATCTGGTATGGTTTTGTTTAACCCAAACATGACCACAATCATATTTTTTTACAATCATATTTTCTGTAGCTTTGTTCAGGTGAAAAAGCTATTTTCCATAGGGCTTCTATTATTCTACACAATCCTTGTATGCGGTTGTGCGTTTCAGTTGCATTACTGTGGTCAAAAGTTAGCTTCTGTAAATCTGTCTGTGTTTGCATCTGACGATGGTTGCTCCTGCAATAAAAAAATGGCAGGGGGGTGTTGCAAAAACCGGTTTGTTGAAGCAAAGATAAAAAGCGAGCACAAAACTCCTATAGGTATAAACGGGCAACAATACAATCCTGTACTTCTTATCATAACCTATTTTCTATCTATCGATTTCAAGCTCAGCACAACCGTTTATTCAGCAGTAGTTAATTACCATTCGCCTCCAAAAAAGTCCGGCAATGGATTATTGCTGAAAAACTGCATTCTAAGGGTATAATCCACCTGATTCTTATTTAATACATCCGGCAATTGTCTGATGTATCATTTCTATTGTGTTAACCCACAATTGTTTAGTGTCATAATGGCACGCGTCCATTCCCCAAAATATTCATTTTCTCTTATTTATTACGCTTTAATATGCTTCGCATTATAAGATTTAATATAGCTTTTATACTATTTGGTACGGCTATAATGGCTAATGCCCAAAATGCCTTATTTATTCCGCCTACCCTAAGCGGAACTAACTTTCAGCTTACTATACAACCGGGTACAAAAACATTTTTTGCAGGCTATAGTACGCCCACTTATGGCATCAACGGCGCATTGCTTGCCCCTACTTTAATTTTAAATCAGGGTGATGAGGTTACACTTAATGTTACTAATACCCTTAACACATTTACTACTATTCATTGGCATGGTTTACACGTTCCTGCTGAGGATGACGGTGGTCCGCACCAGGTTATACAGCCCAATGCAAGCTGGAGCCCCAGATTTAAAGTAATGAATGATGCGGGTACCTATTGGTATCATCCACACGGGGCCGAACGGACAGATTTACACGTTTCAAAAGGGATTGCCGGATTAATCATCATTAAAGACAGCATTGAGGCAAAACTTACTTTGCCCCGCACTTATGGAGTAGACGATATTCCGCTTGTCATTCAAACCAAAGCATTTGATGAGCTAAAACAGATCGCTATTTCAACTGAAATGGATACTGTTTTGATGGTGAACGGAACCTTAAATCCTTTTGTAAATGCTCCTGCCCAGGTTGTTCGCTTCCGCTTGCTCAACGGCAGTTCGAGCCGCAGCTATCAGTTCGGCTTTTCAAACAATATGCTGTTTCACATGATAGCAAGCGACGGTGGTTTATTGCAACAACCATATCAAACAACAAGGTTGAGATTATCCCCCGGCGAGAGGGCTGAGATATTGGTTGATTTAAGCAGTATGCAGGGCCAAAACATGTATTTAAAAAATTATGCTTCTGAATTGCCAAATGGAATTCATGGGGCTAAAAAAATAAATAATGGGATGGTAACCCTGCCCGACTACGAAAACAACTTTTTGAACGGAACCGACACAAATGTCCTGCAGATTAATGTAACAGCCCCAACCGTAAATCCTGTAACTACTATCCCTGCCCAACTTGTAAATTTCAATAAGCCCGATTCAAACGTCGTAGATGCCAAACGTGATATTGTGTTTGCACCGAAAGAAATGGGCATGTTAGATATGATAGAGGGCCCGTTTACCATTAATGGAAAAGTTTTTAATATGGATTCCATTAATATCAGAACCAAACTGAACAATGTAGAAGTATGGAGACTGGTTAACCAAACCGGGGTAGCCCACCCGTTTCATATCCACGATATCCAGTTTTATGTGTTGAGTGTAAACGGCAACCCGCCAACTCCTGACCAGGCCGGTAAAAAAGATGTGGTTTTGATACAACCCAACCAAAGCGTGAGTATCATTACCAAGTTTGAAGATTTTGCTCATGCATCAATACCTTATATGTACCACTGTCATGTATTGCACCATGAAGACGATGGAATGATGGGGCAGTTTTTGGTAATGCCTGAAACAGGCACGGGTATTTATGAAATGGATGCGGATAATTTCAGCATTTACCCCAATCCTGCCTCAGGGTTCATTACAATTACCGGCAGTACGGATAAAATACACATTGATTTATTTACAGTTACCGGTGTAAAGGCGCTCACTGATTATGAAAGCGGTAATCAAAAGCAGGTGGATATTTCAACATTTGCACCCGGCATTTATTTTTTAAAAATCTCTACAGATAATCAAATAACAATTAAAAAAATAATTATTAAATAAAATGAAAAAACTACTACTCACCACTGTGGCTATTCTTGGAGTAATTACCACACAAGCCCAAAAAGATACCGCCATGAATTTTACTAAAACCGATTGTGATGGCATAAGCCATACTCTTTTTTCGGAATTAGACAGTGGCAACGTTGTAATTCTTGAATATGCAATGTTGCCAAGCTGCCAGTCCTGCATTACCGCCAATCACGCAATGGAACCCATGGTGGATGCATACAAAATATCACATCCGGGAAAAGTTCGTTCGTATGCCATAGGCTTTAACAATACATATACCTGCCCCACTATGCAAAGCTGGAAAACCAGTAACAATATCAAATCTGTTGCATTTACAAACGGCGCAAGCGAAGTAGCCTATTACGGCGGTTTTGGTATGCCTACTATAATTGTGGTTGGTGGCTCCCAGCACAAAGTATATTATACAGGTATTGGCTTTGCCATGGGCGATACTTCCCAAATACATAATGCTGTTAAAAAAGCAATGGGCATAACAACCGGTATTGATAAAGTAAACAATGATATTATTTCTTTCAATGTATTCCCAAATCCGGCGGTAGCAGGCAAGCTGAATATATCGTTCACACTAAACAAAAAAGACAATATTACTTTTAAGATATATGATTTAACAGGCAGAAATGTATATGAGAGTAACAGCCAGGCTTTGGCTGCCGGAGAAAACCTCTTTACCATCAATACCCTGAATCTGAAAGCAGGAAATTATTTATTGAAAATAGAAGGTGAGACATTTTCGTCATCACAAAAAATTTCCATTGCTGAATAATTCATTAGAATATAGTAAACCCTGCGCATGAATGTGAAAGCCCGTATTCCTATTGTCATTATTGGATTTGTTGTTTATTTAGGTGCATGCAAAAAAAACAACGATACCCAAAATAAACCACAAGTGTCGGTTAGTGATTCTGTTTGTTATGACGAGCATATAAAAGCTATTATAGATCAAAACTGTATGCCTTGCCACTCAAAAGATAGCGCAACAGAAGAAATCATTTTAGAAACGTATGACGATGTAAGGTTGTTTGCTATTCCGGGTATGCTTGAAAGAAGCCCTCTTTATCAAATGATCACAGATACTGTTTCACAAAATAGCATGCCACCGTCAGGCAGAATGAAACAAGAATACATTGATTTGATTGCCAAATGGATAATGCAGGGCTCAAAAAAAAGTTGTAAATAATTTTAATAGTGTATGAAAAATAAAAAAATAATTCCACTGATAGTTTTTGCGCTGCTTATTGTTGGAGCATGTAAAAAAGAACGTAATACAACTCCCGAACCGGCGAAAGTGAACACAGTGCCTGAATTTTTCAGTGAAAATACTGTAGATAAATATGGGGAAACATCCCCTGTTTATACACTGATTGCAAACAATAGTTCAAAAATCAGTAGCCCACAAGACCTTGATTTTAATCCTACCCGCCAAAATGAACTTTGGATTATAAATAAAGGAATTGAAGCTATTGGAGGCAGTACAGTAATGATAACCCAACCCGGAACACCCGGCCAGCAATATGATTACAGACAGGATGGTAATGCATGGCATTTTATGTCACTGCCGTCTGCTATATCATTCAGCAATAATGGAAACTGGGCCACGAGCCCCAATGTATTGGATGCTAACCATAACGGCGGTACTTATACAGGACCAAGCCTTTGGTCGGGCAATCTTACTATTTATGCAAAACCATCAGGCGGTAACGGAAGTCACCTCGATATGCTGCACGGAAGCCCTTTTGCAATGGGCATTGCAAATGAAAAGGATAATATTTACTGGGTTTTTGATGGTTATAATAAATATATATGCCGCTATAATTTTAACGGCGACCACGGCCCAGGTAATGATGACCACTCTAATGGAAACATACACCGTTATACTGAAGTAGTAGTAAAAAGAAATCCAGCTGTACCCAGCCACCTTGCCTTTGATAAGGATAAACGCTGGCTGTATATAGTGGACGGGGGAAATAAACAAATACTCCGGATGGATATTACAACAGGCAATAAAACTGCCGATTTGCCTTTGAAAAATGAACCTTTGGCCCAGCATTGGAAAATTGAAGGTGTAAATCGTGAGATAGTAATAAACGAAGGCCTAAAACAGCCTTGCGGTATTGAAATAAACGGAAACCGTTTGTTTGTGACTGATTATGAAACCGGCGATATTATCTGCTACGACATTGCTACAAAAAAGGAACTTGCACGGATTAATACTGGAAAACCGGGGATTATGGGAATAAAACTTGGGCCGGATAACAAGCTGTGGTTTGTAAACGCAAACAGTAGCGAAATATTCAGGGTCGACCCTAATTAATTGGATAAAAGGAAAAGGAGCTTGCAAGATGAATTATAAAATGAATAAATCAATAATACTGCTTATACTTTTTCTATTAAGCGTAGAATTGGTTAAAGCACACAACGGGCATTCCCATAGTGATACTTCATCGGTAACATTACCCGTAGGTATAAATGAGTTTCCAACATTACACCCGTTAATTGTTCATTTTCCAATTGCATTACTTATTGCCGCATCCCTTCTGCAGTTTTTTTCACTTCGTAAAAAACAAAAAGAACTTCACGTTATAATAGTGTTTCTCACAGTTTGCGGAACAGCAGGTGGATTTTTGGCATCTTATAATTTTCATCCTCATACAGTTGCCCTAAGTCCTGTAGCATCCGATTTACTTAAAAAACACGAACTATATGCCACTATCACAATTTGGCTTGCCGGTGGTGCTGCGCTGTTAAAGATTTTTTCCTTGTATAGAAAGAAAAAAGGCATGGAAATAATTACAACCCTGCTGCTTTTGGCTTCTGCCGTCACCATAAGTATTACTGGGCATCACGGTGCTGAACTTGTTCACAAGTTTGGAATTGGCCCAAAAGGAAATTATTTAGAAAATCATAACCCTTAAAAATTAATAATATGAATAAAATAATAATCGTTAGCATTACCGTTGCTACAATACTATTAGCCGTTGCCTGTGGCAATAAAAAAAGCAACCAAAATGAAAGTACTGATACTCCTGCCGTGAGTTCTACAACCTTCAAAAATGTTGACAACACCGTAGCTGAACAAATAAATGCGGTTTTTCAGCATTATTTTCATCTAAAAAACGGATTGGTTGCTGCTGACCAAAATGAGGCAAAAGCAGGGGCGCAAGGTATTTTGAGTACTATTAATGCCGTGGACGTATCAAAACTTACGGCTGAACAAAAAACTATTTTTGATACCCAAACCGGAATAATAAAAGAAAACGCACAACATATTGCTGAAACAGGCGACATAAAACACCAGCGCGAACACCTTGGGGGACTTACCAATGGGGTGTATGCCCTTGCCAAAGCCTTTGGCGGTGAAAAAACACTGTACTATGATTACTGCCCGATGGCAAACGCCGATAAGGGAGGTTACTGGCTGAGCGAGAAGGAAGAAATAAGCAACCCTTATTTTGGTGACGAGATGCTTAATTGCGGTGAGACTAAAGAAATAATAAAACGATGATGCCCCTCTCCCCTTGCGGTTAAATAACTTTTTGTCGCTTGTGAATGAAAACTATAAAAAAAATAATGAATTACACTGCCCCGCCTGAAAGGGTATTCCGGGTTATTGACGATTTAGGCGTAACAGGAATGCACATGACCCAATCATCAGGTATGATGATGGGCAGTAAGTTCGATTTGAGTTTCCTTACACAAAACCATACCGGTTTAGGAACAAAATATCGCTGGACCGGGAAAATGACGGGAATGAAAATGGATTTTACTGTTGAGGTTACCAAATGGATTCAGGGCAAAGAAAAAACCTGGGAAACCATTGGCGAAACAAAACTCATTATTTATTCGTGGTTCAGGATGCACCTGGATGTATCACAAACCAATCAAGTGACACAAGCTGAATTATCCATCAGCTATGAAAAACCAAAAGATTTTTTTTACCGCATACTTTCTTTTTTGGCAGCAGATTGGTATGGCAGGTGGTGTCTCAACAGTATGCTTACCGATGCCAAAAAAACACTGGCAACACCCGATGCAGAATTTACGCCACATAGGTAATATAACTACATAACACGACAAATGATTGAAAAAATAATATCATGGTCAATGCACAACCGCTTTTTTGTGTGGGCAGGCATTGTTTTAATTGCCGCAGGCGGTATTTACGCAATGATAAATACACCTGTTGATGCCATCCCTGATTTATCGGAAAACCAAGTTATCATTTTTACCGAATGGATGGGTCGCAACCCACAGATTATGGAAGACCAGGTAACTTTTCCGCTGGTCTCCAATTTACAGGGCATTCCCCAAATTAAGGCCGTTCGTGCAGCCTCTATGTTTGGCATGAGTTTCATATTCCTGGTGTTTAATGACGATGCTGAAATATACTGGGCGCGTACCCGTGTATTAGAACGGTTGAATTATGCCCAGCGTTTTTTACCGCAAGGGGTTACCCCTTCACTTGGCCCTGACGGTACTGGTGTGGGCCATGTTTTCTGGTACACATTGCAGGGCGATGGCTATGATGCAGGAGAATTAAGGGCCGTACAAGATTGGTATGTAAAATTTGCCCTTCAGAATGTGGAAGGAGTGAGTGAAGTAGCCTCCTTTGGAGGTTTCCAAAAGCAATACCAGGTAAGCCTCAACCCGCACAAACTGGTGTATTACGGTATTTCAGTTATGGATGTTTCAAATGCACTAAAAGCCAATAACCGGGATGCCGGGGGAAGCATTTTTGAGATGAACAACACGGGCTACATGCTGCGTGGCTTAGGGTATATTAAAGATATACGAGACATAGAAGAAATTGGAATCGGGACTTATAAATCCATACCGCTGAAACTGAAAGATATTGCCACTGTGCAAATGAGCAGTGATTTGAGGCTGGGTATTGCAGACGAGAATGGAGAGGGTGACGTAGCCGGTGGAGTTGTTGTAATGCGCTATGGAGAAAATGCAAAAGATGTTATTGACAGGGTGAAAGAGCACCTGGGCGAGGTTGAAAAAGGCCTCCCTCCCGGTGTTAAAATAAAAATAGCATACGACCGCAGTAACCTGATAGAAGCTGCAATTGCAACACTACAGGAAGCCCTTTGGGAAGAGATTATTATCGTTTCTATAGTGGTTCTGATTTTTCTTTTTCACGTACGCAGTGCAATGGTGGTTATTATCACCATCCCTCTCTCAGTATTAATAGGTTTTGCATTGGTTAAAATATTCGGGATAACACTTAACATAATGTCGTTAGGGGGTGTTGCATTAGCTATTGGTGATTTGGTAGATGCCGGAATTGTAATGACAGAAAACGCCTACAAAGACCTTGTAAGAGCGGTTGTAAAAACAGATGAATAATGAGGAAAGCAAGAATAGGACACACACGCGAATTACCTGAAGAAGAACGCCTCAAAATTATTGAGCGTTCATCACGTATGGTTGGGAGGGCTGTTTTTTTCTCCATACTGGTCACCCTCATTTCCTTTGCACCCATTCTTTTTCTTACCGGGCAGGAAAAAAAACTATTCTCACCGCTGGTTCTCACCAAAACCTTTACTATGATAGGCTCGGCAATAGTGGCCCTTTTTGTTGTCCCTATGCTGCTTCGCACCCTATTAAAAGGGCGCTTGGTGCCCGAAAGCCGAAATCCGGTATCCAATTTTTTTATCCGGTTATATAGCCCGGTGCTCCGCCTTTGCCTGCGCTGGAAAAAAACTGTGCTAACTATTACAGCCATAATAATGCTGGGCAGCATTCCTTTTGTGATGAGCCTGGGGTCTGAATTTATGCCCCCGCTGGATGAAGGATCAATATTGTTTATGCCCGTAACGCTGCCCGATGCATCCAACACCGAGATAACCCGTATTTTACAGGTACAGGACAGGGTACTTAAATCGATACCGGAAGTGGAAAACGTGCTGGGAAAAGCCGGGAGGGCCTATACAGCAACAGACAATGCTCCGTTAAGTATGATTGAAACAATTATACTGCTGAAACCTAAATCGGAATGGCGGGCCGGAATGACCAAAGAAAAGCTGATTGCCGAAATGAATGAAAAAGTGCAGATACCCGGAGTGACCAACGGGTGGACGCAGCCCATTATTAACAGAATTAATATGCTTTCTACCGGGGTGCGTACTGACGTAGGAATAAAAATTTATGGCCAGAACCTCGATACGATATACAATATTTCGTTACAGGTTGAAAAGGCACTAAAGGGGATTGAGGGCCTTGCGGATTTATATGTAGAACAGCTTACCGGCGGCAAATACCTGGATATTGAAATAAGCCGCGAAAAAATAGCCCGATACAACCTTAGTATTGACGAGGTGCAGATGATTATTGAAACGGCATTGGGCGGAATGCCGCTTACAAATACCGTAGAAGGCCGTCGCCGTTTCAGCGTGTCGTTGCGTTTTGCACAGGATTTCAGAAACGATATTGAAGAATTAAAGCGCATCCCGCTGAAAACCCCTGAGTATGGCGTAATTCCGCTTTCAGCCGTTGCAGATATAAATATTAGCGAGGGGCCGCCTATGATAAATTCTGAAAATGCCATGCTAAGGGGCACCGTGCTTTTTAATGTACGCGGAAGAGATTTGGGTAGCGTAGTAAAAGATGCCAAAGAAAAAATTGATGCGCATTTTAAAAAACTCCCCAGCGGATATTATATCACCTGGAGCGGGCAGTATGAAAATAAAGTGCGGGCTGAAAACCGGCTTAAAATAATTATTCCCATAACACTATTAATTATAGCTTTTGTTCTTTACTTCACTTTCCGATCTGCAAAAGAAATGCTCATAGTGCTCACCAGTATTCCTTTTGCCCTTATTGGCGGGGTATATTCACTTTATTTTTTTAACGTTAATTTTTCAATCGCAGTTGCAGTAGGGTTTATTGCCTTGTTCGGCATAGCTGTGGAAACCGGTGTGCTTATGCTGGTGTATATGAACGAAGCTATCCGAAATAAAACTGAAGATAAAAAATCAACCGCGCTCACAAAAGATGAGCTCAGGGAAGCAGTTTTCTCTGGTGCTGTAATGCGTGTAAGGCCAAAACTGATGACAGTAATGGCAGATATGATAGGATTGCTCCCTATATTAATATCCACAGGGGTGGGCAGTGATGTGATGAGGCCGATTACTATACCTTTTGTATTCGGCTTAATATCGTCGACTCTGTTTGTGCTTATTGTTCTGCCGGTCATCTACCAATTGGTAAAAGAGCGTGAATTGAGAAAACATGGAAAGTTGGTCATACTAAATGTTAAAGAATAATATGGCAAAAATATTAATACTCATATTTTCAATAATTGGGGCTTGCCCAATCACAGGGTTGCATGCACAGGATACCGGTTTATTAACATTAGATTCATTAATCATCCGCGTAGAAACTACCTATCCCGATGTGCTGAAATACGAAAACAGGATACAGGCTTATGCTTCAAAAGCCGAAGGGGCAACCGCCCTTATGCCGCCAACATTTTCAGCAGGCATTAGTCGTTTTCCATACAATTTAATGATGCTGAACGAGGAAGGCCCTATGAACCAGTCCGGGTTAATGTTTACACTGGAGCAGATGATAACTAACCCGCAAAAAAGAAATGCGAAAAAAGAATATTATCAATCGTTGGGAGCGGTGGAGCAACAGAGGGCTGAATGGACAAAAAACGAGCTACGCACGGCTGCCAAACTATATTATTACCAGCGTCAAATAGCAGCAAGCAAGCTGAAAATATTAAACGAAAGCGAGCAACTGCTTTCGCTGCTCATAGTAACTGCCGAAGACCGCTACACATATAACCAGACTGAGCTTACCACTATTTATAAAGCAAGGGCGAAGATGGAAGAACTGAAAAACATGCGGCTGATGCAGGAAGGGATTATAACTGAAAGCAATATTGTTATAAACACGCTTTTGAACCGGGATATTAATACCACATTTTCTATAGATACGGCTCTTGTGCTTAAAGACTATAAGGCGGTTCAGGATACATTTTCAAGAAGTGATATTAAAGCTATGACTGGCCTTATAGAGACTATGCGAAACGAACAAAAATATATGGCCAGCTTCTCCAAGCCCGATTTTGGGGTGCAGGTGCAGCACATGCAAATGTTTGGTATGGAAAACCAATTTAGCATTATGGGTATGATAACTATACCTATTGCGCCGTGGTCGTCAAAAATGTATAAATCAGGCATTGCATCAGCACAGTATGAAATCAAATCCATGCAAAAAGAAGTGGAGAGTATGCAACTGATGGCACAACGGATGCAGGCCGAAAAGCTGGCCATGTTGCAATACACAGTGCGGCAGCTCACTAATTACCAGGACAATATCATCCCTTCGTTTGAAAAAAATATGGATGCCAACCTGCTTGCATACCGGCAAAACAAAGGAGACTTTTTTGTGCTGCTGGATGCATGGGAAATGCTCTTGATGAAAAAAATGGAAAAACAGGACGTATGGGCTCAGGTATTAAAACTACAAGCAGAATATGAATATGAAACAGAGCGGAAATAGGGATTTCATAATTATTATTTTCCTTTTTGTTATTTTGGCTTGTATTGCCTGTAATAACAAAAAGGAAAACCATTCTGCGCATCAAAACCCGGTTATGCCTTCTGCTGTAAATGAGCTGCCGGGCAAAGCCGTGGTTTCTTCACAACGTACAGTACGCCCAATCATTGATTCAATAAATACAACCAAAAATATAAACGGTTATATTGTGCCTGATGAACGACGGACAAATAAAATTATCTCACGTATTGGCGGACGAATTGAAAAGATACATGTAAAATATATTTACCAGTGGGTAAATAAAGGGCAACAGCTGCTGGAATTATACAGTCCTGAAATCAGCAAATACCTTGAAGAATATCTTTACCTGGCAAAACAAAACGAAACTTCACTTCTTATTAAAGCAAAAGAAAAATTATTGCTGCTTGGCTTAACAGAAAATCAGATTTCGGCAATTGAAAAAAGCGGAAAAGTACCGCATACATTATCTGTTTATGCACCCCAAAGCGGCTATATATTGCCTGCTGATGAAACCAATGAAAGGTTAAACAAAATGTCTCCAACCAGCCCCGTAGCGGGAGGTATGGGCAATATGCCATCAACTAACCAGGATGACCGGGTAGCAGTAAATAACCGGTTGAGAGAGGGAATGTATATTAATAAAGACCAGGTATTATTTACTATAAATGACTTGCAAAAAGTTTGGGGAATAATGATGGGCAGTGTTGAAGAATTAAGCACTGTAAAACAGGGCGATGCTGCTATATTGAAAGGAATTGGCAATAAGCAAATTAAGGCTAAGGCAGATTTTGTGGAGCCGTTTTTTGATAAAGGACAAAAATTTACCCGTATTCGTTTGTATGTTGATAACGCAGATAATGTGCTGCGGCTTAATTCAATAATTGAAGCAGAAATAAATATACAGGGAAAACCGCTGATGACTATCCCGGCATCTTCAGTAATTGATTTAGGCCAGCGTAAAATAGTTTGGATAAAAACAGGGAATTCAGGCAAAAACAATATTTTCAGTGCAAGGGAAATCAAACCAGGAGGAAAAGTTAATAATAAGATAGTAGTGCTGGGCGGTATTACAGGCACGGATGAAATTGCAGAACAGGCCGGTTATATAATTGATAGTGAAACGCTCCTTAAATAAATATAATATGATT